>CBDUZK010000241.1:0-3328 GCA_965371675.1 uncultured bacterium
GTTCCCGCGCAACCCCGGGGTGGTGGACCTCAACGAGTTCTACCATCGCCGCGGCTACGTGGGCGAAGTGTCGGTGGCGTCGATGCAAGTCAGGGTAATCGGCCGGGGTCGGGTCCCGGCAATCATGCGGTACGTGATTGTCCCGGCGCGGCGGCACGCCTGGCGGGTAATCCAAAGTGTCCTGCCTCCTGAGGAAGGGGCGTTGCTGGCAAGCCTGTTGCTCGGGGACCGGCGTGACCTTGCCAGAGAGACCCGGGCCGCCTTCCAGCAGGGCGGCGTGTTCCACGTACTTGCGGTCTCCGGGCTGCACGTCGGCATCGTGGCCGGCATGGTTCTGTTGCTGCTGGCCCTGGTCAGGATGGGCTGGTGGCGATTCGGTCTGTCGGTCGCCGCGATTGCCCTCTACGTCCTGTTCGCCGGTGGCCGGCCCCCGGTGTTCCGGGCCGCGGTCATGTTCTCGGCCGTGATGCTCGCGTGGTCCTGGCAACGCCGGGTCGAACCGCTGGCAACAGTCAGCAGCGCCGGGCTGCTGCTGTTGCTCTTCGACCCGAACGCGGTGTTCGACGTCGGCGCACAACTGTCCTTTGCCGCGGTCACGGCAATCGCTCTCATCGCTCCCAGGGTCCGGGATTACTGGCGCGGAGTTATCGGTAAAGGTACAATCAGGCGCAAGATGCGGGCATGGGTTGTGTCGCCGCTGGCGGTGTCGGCTGCCGCGGTCGTCGGGACCGCGCCCCTGCTCCTGCACTACTTCGGCCGGATCCAACTACTGGCAGTGTTCTTCGGCCCGGTCATCGTATTGCTGGTGTCGCTTGCGGTCCCGCTCGGGTTCCTCGTGCTGCTCCTTCACCCGGTATCCACGATGGTCGCGGGCTGGTTCGGAGAGTCGCTGCGCTGGCTTCTGTGGCTGGTGTTGCGGGCGGCCGACCTGTTCGGCCGCTGCGACTGGGCACTGCTCGCGCGCGGCCGGATGCCTTTGCTCGCCGTGCCCTGGCTCTACGGGCTGCTGGTCCTGGCCTGGAACTGGCGGAAGGCATGGGCGCGCACCTCGCTCGCGGTGCTCATGCTGGTCGGGCTCAACGTGCTCGTATGGAACACGGCACTGAAGACGCCGCAGGCCCGGGTGGTGTTCCTCGACCCGGGGCGGGGCGACGCGGCCCTGTTCGTCGACGAACAGGGCCGAACCCTGCTGATTGACGCGGGCATCAACCGCAAGGGTGTCCTGCGCGACTTCCTGCGCAGCTACGGAACCCGGCACCTGGACGTCGTTGTCATCACCCACCCGGACCTCGACCACTACGGCGGGCTGCTGGACCTGGACCACGGGGGCACCATCGGCCACCTGCTGCTGTCGACACCACGAGGCAGCCCGGCGTACACCGACATGGTCGACCGGTTCGAAGCCCGGGGCACGCGGGTGTGGCTGGCCGCGGACGGCACGGCATTGCGCGGACTGGGCTTCGACGTGCGTTTCGTCTGGCCCGAACACCGGGCGCGTGTGCTCCATGCGAACGGGCTGCTCAGTCGGAACAACATGTCCCTGGTCGCGCTGGTGGAACGCGACGGGTTCATGATGCTGATGACCGGTGACCTCGACGACCCGGGTCTGCTTGGTGACCGCGAGGTCAGGGCTCAACTGCTCAAGTCGCCGCACCACGGCAGCCGGCAGGGAAACGGGCCGGAGCTGTTCGACCTGACCGGGCCGGAATACGTGGTCGTGATGGGGCGATACCCGACCCCGGCCGGGCTTGAGGCCCGGCTCGCGGAAAGCGGCATTATATATATGAATACGCGCCGCGACGGCGCGCTGACGGTCGAGTTCGGGAACGAGGCAATCAAGGTGCGGGACTAAGGGGCTCAGGGACCGAAGCGCAGGTAGATGGTCGCGCGCTCGGAAGTGCCGAGTATCCCGTAGCCAAGGTACACGATGTCCACCCCGACCCGGAAGAACGACACCGGTCGGTACTCATACCCGGCCCCGACCGACCAGCCGGTGCCCGCGTCCCGGTCCGAGCCGGTCTGGTACCCGAACCGCATCGACAACCCCTGCGAGAGCGTGTCCGTGCTCAAAGCCGGGGTGAACATCTCCACCCCGAAGGCATAGGTCGGGTCCAAGTCGTAGAACGTCGAGATGTCGGAAGCGAGCAGCAATCGACTGCTGGACAACGGTATGTTCAGCGCGACACCGGCCCGATAGTTCGTCGGCTGGTATTCAGACCCGGAGAGAAAACGGCGGGGGGGACCGAAGTGCAGGACGCTCGCCCCGACCGCGAGAACGTCGAAGAGCCGGTAGAGCACACCGGCGTCGAACGACGCCGAATACGCACGGAACGAATCCACGTCGCTTGCAAGGTAGCGGGCCACGAAGCCGACGCCCAGGCCACGCACCGGTTGCCAGCCGATCGCCGGCCCGATTGCGAAATCATGAACCCCGAACGTCCCGGTTTCCTCACCGCCCGGGCCACGCCGGGTGTCGGAAGCTCCCAGGTGCGCGACCGCCAGCCCGAGGCCCAGGCCCCGGGACACGGGACCGGTGATTCCGCCCGACGTGTAGGATACGGCATCGAACGCCTGCATGAACGTCACGTTCGCGTCATAGCTTCGGGTCAAGGCCAGGCCGGCCGGGTTCCAGAACAGGCCATCCGTACCTTCGGCCACTGCGGTGAACGCGCCGCCCATCCCGACCGGCCGCGCGCCGACGCCAAGCTTCAGGAACGCGGACCCGAACACGGTCGGGTCCGCGAGCGCAAGGCCGACCAGCAGGCAAACCGATACGGCGACGTGAAGCATGGATTCAGTCTAGGGTGTGAACCGTGCGGGTCAAACGAGGAGAAGAGTGAAGGATGAGGAGTGAGGACGGAGGAGCGAAACCCGGGACTGTACCAGCAAGGGACTGTCCCAGTGGTTTCGCGGAAGAGCGGTCAGCCGCCAGCCGTCAGCGGCATGTTCCGCAATCTGCAATCACCAATCTACAATCTGAAATCCGGAGGGGATGGCCCTCGACCGCTGGTGCGCAAAAGGCCTAGACCGGGAAGTCCTGCTGGCGATTGCGGAGGAGGTGTTTGGGGTGGGGTTTTAGGCCGGGGACATGGCCCAATCCCGTCCACGGCGTTGATATCATGTCCCGGCATCCGGGAGCTTGACCTGTCGCCATCTGGGAGTATTGTGAGGCAAGGAAACGATGACCATGCCTGACTCACGCAGCCGCAGCTTCGCAGTCCTGACCGTACTGTTTCTGTTCGGTGCTGTCGCGACGGCCCAACATGATACGCTCTGGGTCAGGCTGTTGAGCGGGACGGGGAACGGAATCGATCAGGTCAAGCACTCG
>CBDUZK010000242.1:0-3317 GCA_965371675.1 uncultured bacterium
CCCGGATAACCCGGCACAACTCGCCGGTCGCCGGTATCCGGAACCGCTTCAGGTTCAAGGGGCCGGGTTTGACCGTACCGGTCACCGACCGGTCCCGCACCACCCGCAGCTTCGCGAGCACACGACCCTCGCGGACGACCGGCTCCCCGGCCTTGAGCACCCAGCGCACGCGGAACCGCTCCAGGTCGTCCAGGACGACCAGGTCCGCCTGCCGGCCCGGCGCAATCGCCCCGCGCCGCTCCAGCTTGAAGTACTCGGCCGGGTTCAGGGTCACCATCTGGATTGCCGCGGCCGGGTGCATGCCCTGCCGCACCGCCTTGCGCAGAATCGCATCCATGTGGCCGTCGCGCAGCAACTCCGCCGGGTGCTTGTCATCGGTCACGAACATGCACCGGCGGCGGTTGAAGTCGTTCACGACCGGCAGCAGGCCGGTCAGGTTCCGAGCCGCCGACCCTTCACGCACCATCAACCGCATGCCCGCGCGCAGCTTCGCACGAGCTTCGCGGGGGCCGACACATTCGTGGTCCGAACCGACCCCGGGTACGACGTAGGCCGAAAGCAACCGGCCGACCAGGCCCGGCGCGTGACCGTCGATAACCACCCCCGCCTTGCGCGCGGCAACCAGCTTCGCCAGCACATCTTTGTCCCCGAACGCCACACCCGGGTAGTTCATCATCTCCCCGAGGCCCAGGACCCGCTCGTGTTTCAGCAGGCGGATGATGTCCTTCGCGGTCAGCTTCGCCCCCGCGGTCTCCATCCCGGTCGCGGGCACGCACGACGGAGCCATCAGGAACACGTCCAGCGGCAGGCCGGCGCTCGCCCGCAACATGTACTCCACCCCCCTGACCCCGAGCACGTTCGCAATCTCGTGCGGGTCGGCCACGACCGCGGTCGTCCCGTGGGTCAGGACCAATCGGGCGAACTCGTGCATCGGCAGCATCGAACTCTCAATGTGGATGTGGCCGTCGATGAACCCGGGCGCGAGGTACTGCCCGGAGATGTCCAGCACTTCCGCAGCGTTGTCGTATCCTTCGCCGACTCCGGCAATGATCCCGTCTTTGATGACCACGTCCGCGCGGTGCACCTCGCCGGTGAACACGTCCACCACCTGGCCGTTCCGGATAAGCAGGTCCGCCGGCTCGTCTCCGCGCGCCACCGCGGCCAGCGCCTGCAGCCCGGCAATGGTATCAGTCGCCATCACCGTCCGCCTTCCCTGGCTCCGGGATGTAGCCGACGTAGGGCAGGTTCCGGAACCGCTCCGCGACGTCCGCCCCGTATCCAACCACAAACTTGTCCGGCACCTCGAACCCCACGTAGTCGGCCTTGATCTCCACCCTGCGCCGCGCCGGCTTGTCCATCAGCACGCATACCTTGAGACTGGCCGGTTTCCTCGCCCGCAGGTTCTCAAGCAGGAATCTCATGGTCAGCCCGCTGTCGAGGATATCCTCGACCAGCAGCACGTGACGTCCCTCCAACGCGCACTTCAGGTCCATGACTATCTTCACCACGCCCGAAGTTCTCGTGCTCGCACCGTAACTGGAAACCGTCATGAAGTCAATGATGACCGGAACGTCAATCCGCCGGACCAGGTCCGCCAGGAATATCCACGATCCCTTGAGGATGCCGATAACAATCAGCTCACGACCCGCGTAGTCTTTCGATATCTCCCGTGCGAGTTCGGTCACACGCAACTGGATTCTCTCCTCGCTCAACAACTCCCGGATTTCAGACGAAGCTGGTATGGACACGCATCCCCCTCTGCCCCGCTGCCGGGGTCGGACGGCTCAATTGCCTGATGGAATCGGGGCGACTGGATTCGAACCAGCGACCTCTTGGTCCCGAACCAAGCGCGCTAACCAGCTGCGCTACGCCCCGAACTGCATACAACACACTCTCTAGAGTACCGAACATGATATGGCGAAAAAGCCAACAGTCAACAGCCACCAACCCGGCCCTCTCCCGCGGCGCGCTCGCGCACGAACGGTACGAACACACACCCCATCAACGCCCGCTGCACCAACCGCCGCCCGTGCTTCACTCCCAGCGTCAGGGTCTGGGTTCCACCCCGACCGACCGGCACCACAATCCGACCGCCCTCGCCAAGCTGCTCGGCCAGCCCGAACGGAAACGTTTCCGCCCCGGCAGTCACGACAATCCGGTCGTAGGGTGCGAACTCGGCCCAGCCATCATGACCGTTCCCCACCCGCAACCGCACGTTCCGATACCCGGCCCGCTGCAAAGCCCGGCGCGCGACGCTCGACAACTCCGGCACAATCTCAACCGAATACACCGTTGCCGCCAGTTCGGCCAGCACCGCGGTCTGGTACCCGGAACCGGTCCCGATCTCCAGCACCCGGCTGTCCTTCCGTACCTGCAGCGCCTCGGTCATCGCCGCGACCATGTACGGTTGGGATATCGTCTGGCCCTGGCCGATCGGCAGCGGGTTATCCTCATACGCCTGGTGCTGGAAACTCACGGGCACGAACTCATGCCGCGGGACCTTACCCACCGCCTGCAACGCCCGCGCATCCCGGACCCCGCGCGCCCGGATCTGGGTCTCGACCATCTGCTGCCGCAATCGGGAGTAATCGGTCACCAACGCAGTATAGAATCCACCTGCGCCCGGTCAACCGTGGGGATGCACCCCTGGTACTCCGGGCCCCTGGTCTATCCGCAATCAATCCTTGCACATACCCGTACTCCCGGTGTAGACTCAAGATGACGATTGAGGCATTGCAGATGCAAACCAAAGGAGTAGGACAATGAGAATCGTTGTAAGCCTATCGCTCCTGCTGCTGCTCGCAATCAGTTGCGGCGCGGTGGCCAATTCCGGCACGCTCCGCGACGCGTTCTTCAGCGAGGTATCGGCCCTGCCCGGAATCACCGAATTCCAAGTGAAGAAGAACGACTTGATATTCGTGTTCATGGACGAGGACTATGTATGCACCGTCCTCGCGGCCCAGGTCGAGCCGTTTGACGATGAACGGTATACACACCTCGGCACGATTGACTGCCAGTTCACCGAGAACGGTGTTGTCATGGAGTCATTCGACCACCTGCGCAAGGCCCGCATGGACCCGGAGAACATCGTCGGCGCGTGGGACAGCAAACGAGAGAAGTGGCGGTTCGACATCGAGTTCGACTTCGAAAAAGAGGAAGAAGAAGAGTAGCCCTGACGACAAACACCTGGTGCGGGGCGCCCGTGGGCGCCCCGCAATCCGTTCAGACCGAACCGCTCAGTCGGCGTTCACCAAACGCACGACCGGTCCGCCGACGGCCACGAAGTACACCCCACCCGGAACCGGTTGCCCGGACGC
>CBDUZK010000243.1:0-3307 GCA_965371675.1 uncultured bacterium
CCGGCAAGCGGCTGTCCGGGCCGTTCCACCGGTGGCCCGGCCCATCGTCCCGCCGGTGGCCCGGACCACGGTCCCCCGGGTCGCGGTCCGGATGGCTCCCCGGGTCGCCGGCCCGGTCGTCCTCCGAGGCACGGCCCGCGTTATCCACCTGGAAACGCCGTCGGTTGTTCAAGGCCCGGGGGGCAGCGCTCTATGCGTTCCGTAGCAATCGCAGGGCGGATTGCGGCTTTGTGGTTCTATTCCGGTCCCGGGCCGGGTCTCTGTGCTTGACTGAGCGGGCCGGGATTCTAGACTTGTCCGGATGCGGCATCTCTGTTTGATTTCAGCAGCCCTGCTGGTGCTTCCCGTTTGCCTGCGGGCGGGGACGAAGGTGGTGGCGAGCGACGCGCGGCGGGTGGTGGTGCGGTACGAGCCGGGCCCGGTGCAGTTGACGGATGACGGCCTGGGGTCGGTGCGGGTCGAAGTGCCTGGTGCCGACTACCCGGCGTCGCTTGGAGAGCCGGACTTGCCGGCCCGGGTGGTGCGTGTCGGCATCCCACAGACCGGGGGAGTGAGTGTGCGCGTGCGCAGCGGGCCGGAGCAGGTGTTCGCCGACGTGACCGTCGCGCCTGCGACCGCGGTCGGGACCGGTCCGGTCAAGCCTGTGACCGGGGCCGTGGTGCGTGAGTTGGTCGAGGTCGGGCCGGTCGAGCGGTTGCGCGGGGTGCGGTTTGTGGAGTTGCGATTCAACCCGTTCCGCTATGACCCGGACCGGCACCGGCTGGTCGTGAGCGAGTGGGTCGAGGCCGAGGTCGCGTTCGAGGGAACCCCGTTCGATAATTCCCGGCCGGAGCCGATGGACGGGCTGGTTGCCGGGATGTTGGTGAACGGGGAGCAGGCGATTGCGTGGAAGCCGGCGCGTACGGACCGGGGGCACGGTTTCTTCGACCGGTCGACCTTCTGGGTGAAGTTGCAGGTCGGGAAGACCGGGATTCACGTGGTGACCGGGCAGGACCTGTTGGATGCGGGTGTGCCGCTGGCCGGTATCGAGCCACGGTCGCTCGCACTGTACACGCTGGGCTACCGCGAGGTGAACGGACCGTACCCGGATTCGATGCGGGCCGTGCCGCTGTTTGTCGATGACAACGACGACGGGCGCTTCGACGCCGGGGACCGAATCCTGTTCTACGGGGTCGCGGCCGACCACTGGGACAGCGGTTGTTCGACCTGGACGAAGAGCTTCTACACCGGTCGCACCGCGTACTGGCTGACGTGGGGCGGCGGCAGGGGCCTGCGGATGGCGCGCGGGCTGGGGCCGGATACGGCCATGGTCCCGGTGGTCGGGACCGGTTGGTTCCGGCTGCATGCGGAGGAGAACCAGGAGTGCCCGGCCCGGTCCGGCCTGCTCTGGATCTGGCGGACCATCCTCAAGGACTCATACCGGTCGGCGGTGAGTTTCGACATCGACCTTGCGCTTGGAACCCCGGTGCGGGTCGAGCGGATCGCCGGGCGGCTGTTCTCGGATACGGGCGAGAACGAGCTGGTCGTCTACCTGAACGGCCGACCGCTGGACACGCTGTTGTTCGGCGGGGCGCCGCCGAACCAGCCGTACAAGTTCGCAATCCCGGAGACGCTGCCGGTGATGTTCCGTGGCAACCGGCTGCGGTTCGAGCTGCGCGGGGACGGTACGCACAAGGTATTCCTGGACTGGATCGAGGTCGACTACACCCGGCGGCTTTCGCTGCACGACGGGCAGTTGCGGTTTGTCCACCGCGATGATGGTGACTTTCGTTTCCTGGTCCGGGAAGCGACCGGCCGGGTATTCGCGCTGGACGTCACCGACCCGCTGCGGCCGATGATGGCGGACGGCATCGAGCAGGTCCCGGAGGGCGCGCGGTTCTGCCGGCGGGTGTACGGTCGGGCAGAGTACTGCGTCGCGGCCGAGGGGCAATTGCTGCGGCCGGAGCGGATTGAACAGCGGCGGCCGGGCCGGTTGTCGAACCCGGCGTTGACCGCAGACTACTGGATAGTGACGCCGGCGGAGTTCCGGGCTTCGGCGACGCGACTGGCGCAGTACCGGACCGGGAACATCGCCTGGTTGCCGAATGCACGCGCCGCGGTGGCGACACTCGAGGACATCTACGACGACTACAGCTTCGGTTTCGAGGAACCGGGCGCAATCAAGCGGTTCTTCGCCGACAAGGAGCCGATCTACGGACTCCTGGTCGGGGACGCGACCTATGACTACCGCGACTACCTGGACCGTATGGCGGGGCCGGGTGTGCCGGCGTACGAGGTCGGGTTCAGCCTGAAGCCGAGCGGCACGTGCAGTCGCGACGCGTTCGGGTACGATGCGTGGTATGCCGATTTCGAGGGTGCGGGCAGCAGTGCCGACATGATGCTGGGCCGGGTGACGTGTCGGACCGGGTCCGAGTTGGGCGCGTTCGTCGACAAGCTGGTCGCGTATGAGACCGGCCCGGCCGGGCTCTGGAACCGACGGTTCATCCTGCTTGCGGACGATGAATGGAACGGGGACCCGAGCCGGCCGGACCCGATCGGGTTCAAGCACATCGAGCAGTGCGAGGGGATGGGCGTGCTGCCGGGACGCATCGTTGACCCGGTCAAGGTGTACCTGACCGAGCACGAGTTCGTCGGGGTCAAGAACAAGCCCGGAGCCCGCGCCGAACTGATGCGGGAGCTGAAGCTGGGCGCGCTCGTGTTCGCATTCTTCGGCCACGGGGACGCGTTCGACCTGTGTCACGAGAGTGTGCTGAACATATCGCAGATGGCGGATATCACCAACGGGCATCGCGGTCCGCTGTGCTACTTCGGGAGTTGCAGTGTCGGGCGGTTCGAGGACACGCGCAGCGAGTGTATTGCCGAGGAAATGGTGCGCAAGGCCGACGGGGGCGCGATTGTCACCATCGGAGCGACCAAGGCGACCATGTCCGGTTCGAACGCGGTGTTCGCCCGCAACCTGCTGGTGCCGTTGTTCTCGTACCCGGAATCGACCGCGGGTTTTGCCTTCTTCAAGGCCTGGCCCACCGACCGTCTCTACCACTTCTTTGGGGACCCGGCGACCCGCCTGCGTCTGCCCGAGCCGGCGGTCGAAGGACTGACGGTGAGCCCGGACTCGATCCAGCCCGGTGCCCGGTTCCGCGCGCGGGCGATTCTCGGTGTTCCCGATGCCGACTACGCCTGGCGCCTGAGCGGGCCGTGGCGCGCGCGCACGTACGTCTCCTCGCGCGGCACCGCGAACTATACGCTGCCCGGTATCACGCTGGCGCGGGGCAACGGGCGGGTGGAGTCGGGTCGGCTCTACTGCGGC
>CBDUZK010000244.1:0-3272 GCA_965371675.1 uncultured bacterium
TGAATCCAACAGCCCGACTTGACATTTCGGGCAGATCCAATTCTGAGGAAAGACGCCCGACCCGAAAGCCGACACAGGAATCTCAACACCAAGACACCAAGAGCACAAAGCAGACAGAACTCAGAATGCAGAAGTCAGAATGCAGAATGCGAAGTGAGGCAGCGTGAAGCGACGTAGCTTCCGGTTTCTCGACTTCGTGTCTTTGTGTCTTTGTGGTTCTGTTCCGGTTCCGAGGCCCGACCCGGTTGACATGCAGGCCGCACTGATTACCCTTGTGGCGACGCCCGCGCGGGCGTCCCGGAACCGGAAACAACGAGAAGCAAAAAGGAGCAGCATTCATGAAGCCCGATGCATTGAAAGCGACCGACCCGGAGATATTCGAGGTCGTTCGCAAGGAGACGAACCGCCAGCACAACAACCTGGAGCTGATTGCGTCCGAGAACTTCTGCTCCGAAGCGGTGCTGGCCGCGCTCGGCTCGTCGTTGACGAACAAGTATGCCGAGGGGTATCCGAAGAAGCGGTATTACGGCGGCTGCCGGTTTGTGGACCAGGGCGAGAACTTGGCCCGGGACCGCGCGAAGGAGCTGTTCGGCTGCGACCACGCGAACGTCCAGCCCCACTCCGGGACGAGCGCGAACATCGCCGCGTACCTGGCCCTGGCCGACCCGGGCGCCGTTATCATGGGCCTGAACCTGTCCCACGGCGGCCACCTGTCGCACGGCCACCCGATAAACTTCTCGGGCAAGTATTACAACGTGGTCCAGTACATGGTGGACGAAAAGACCGAGCAACTGGACTACGCGGCCATCCGCAAGCTGGCGCTGGAGCACAAGCCGAAGGTGATTGTCAGCGGCGCGTCCGCGTACCCGCGGGCAATCGACTTCGAGAAGTTCCAGGAAATCGCGGACGAGGTCGGCGCGACCCAGCTTGCCGACATCGCCCACGTTGCCGGCCTGGTCGCGGCCGGCCTGCACCAGTCACCGGTCCCCTGTGCGCAGGTCGTCACGACCACGACCCACAAGACACTGCGCGGTCCGCGCGGCGCGATGATAATGTGCAAGGAGGACATGGCCGAGAAGATCGACAAGTCCGTGTTCCCCGGCACCCAGGGCGGGCCGCTCGAACACTGCATCGCGGCCAAGGCGGTCGCGTTCAAGGAGGCGCTGACCGATGAGTTCAAGGAGTACCAGCGCCAGACCCTGGCCAACGCCACGGCCCTGGCCGAGGCCCTGACCGGCCACGGGTTCCGGATTGTATCCGGCGGCACCGACAATCACCTGATGCTGGTTGACATGCGGCCGAAGAGCATCACCGGCCGGGACGCCGAACGCGCCATGGGCCGGGTCCGCATCACCGCGAACCGGAACACGATCCCGTTCGACCCGGAGAAGCCGTTCATCGCGTCGGGCGTACGGCTCGGCACCCCGGCCCTGACCACGCGCGGGATGAAGGAGCCGGAGATGGTCGTGATCGCGAGCCTGATTGACCGGGCCATCGCCGCGGCCGGCGACGAGGACGCGCAGAAGAAACTCAAGGACGAGGTCCGGGAACTGGTCGCCGGGTTCCCGCTCTACGCCGAACGCCGGGCCGAGTATGCCCGGCTCAAGGATGACTAGGCTGTCATGAAACGCATCGCGAACCTCCACGCCCGCCAGATCCTGGACTCACGCGGGAACCCGACAATCGAAGTCGACTGCATCCTGAAGAGCGGCATCATGGGCCGCGCGTCCGTGCCCTCGGGCGCGTCGACCGGCACGTTCGAGGCCCTGGAACTGCGCGACGGCGAC
This sequence comes from uncultured bacterium, assembly GCA_965371675.1. Lineage (GTDB taxonomy): Bacteria > Hydrothermota > Tepidihabitantia > Tepidihabitantales > Tepidihabitantaceae > DSBX01. Next base: position 1,788 of record CBDUZK010000244.1, read on the forward strand.
CCGGAACTCTGGCACGGCCGTGGAGTCCACAAGGCGGTGAATAACGTCAACACCCTGATTCGCGGACGGCTCTACGGCATCGACGCCACCGATCAGTTCCGGGTCGACCAGATGCTGCTCGCACTCGACGGCACCGAGAACAAGTCGAAGCTCGGGGCCAACGCCATCCTCGGGGTGTCGCTCGCCGTGTGCCGCGCGGCCGCGGTCGGGGCCGGCATCCCGATCTACCGCCTGCTCGGCGGGGTCGGCACCCGCTTCACCCCTACGCCCCTGCTCAACGTCATCAACGGCGGGGTCCACGCGTCGAACAATCTCGACATCCAGGAGTATATGATTGTGCCTGCCGGGTTCGACCGGCTGAACGACGCGCTCCGTGCCGCGAGCGAGATATACCAGGCGCTCAAGGCTCAACTGGGCAAGGCGGACAAGCCGACCACGGTCGGCGACGAGGGCGGGTTCGCGCCCGACTTCGCGGACAACGAGGAACCGCTCAAGGCAATCGTGCAGGCTATCGGGACCGCGGGGTACAAGCCGGGCGAGCAGGTGTACATCGCGCTCGACGCGGCCGCCAGCGAGTTCCACGAGGACGGTTCCTACGTGTTCCGCAACCCGGCCGAGCAGCGGCTCGATGCCGCGGAACTGGTCGGGTTGTACGAGGAATGGCTGAACCGGTACCCGATCATATCAATCGAGGACGGGCTTGCGGAAAGCGACTGGGCCGGGTGGCAGATGATGACCGAACGGCTCGGCACCCGGGTCCAGATCGTCGGTGATGACATCTTCGTGACCAACGTCAAGCGGCTCAAGCAGGGCATCGAGCGGCACGCGGCCAACGCCGTGCTGATCAAGCCCAACCAGATCGGCACGGTCTCCGAGACGCTCGACTGCATCAAGCTCGCCGCGGACCATGGCTACCGCACCGTCATCTCACACCGGTCGGGCGAGACCGACGACCACTTCATCGCCGACCTGGCGGTCGCGGTCAATTCCGGCCAGATCAAGACCGGGGCCCCCTGCCGGGGCGAGCGGGTCGCCAAGTACAACCGGCTCATCCGGATCGAGGAACAGGACCAGCTCCCCTACGCCGGGCTCTTGACCCTGCGACGATGAAGCGCCGGTACGACCGCGAACAACCTCGGCGCAAGGTGCCATGGGTTCTGATCGCGGTCCCGGTTATCCTCCTGGTCGGGTTCATCTTCCTGCGCGGGCCGAACGGGCTGTTCCGTATTCACCAGCGCCATCGACAGGTATCCGGCACCGAGCAGGAACTACGGGAACTGCGGACCGAAATCGACTCGCTTCAGCGACTCAAGGACCTGTTCAAGGACAGCGCTTTCATCCGCGAGTACGCCACCCACCTGCTCGGCGCACCGCCGGACTCCGCGCCCGACCGGCCCTGACTCAGGGACCCGGGGGCCGGCCCGGACCCGGGAGCATCACGTGGGGCCGCCCGGTTTCCGGGTGGCGTGTGATAATCGGGTCCAC
>CBDUZK010000245.1:0-3262 GCA_965371675.1 uncultured bacterium
TGTATCCCTCGAAGTCGTCGCCCCGGTACATCGGGTCATAGCCCTGGTTCGCGGTATCGCGGGCGACCTTGTCCCAGTATTCGTCAACCGTGCGCTCCGGCAGGTCGTCCCAGACAATCCGGACCCGGTTGTCACCCGGCACGAGCGTGACGCCGGGCGCCTCCGGCGGTCCGGGCAGGAGCCAGCCCTGGTCGTGGACGAACCGGGCATCGGTCGCGACCCGGGCCAGGTGTGTAAGTGAGTCGATTCCCCGCTCCGACCACGCCTGGCCCGGACCGCCGTACGGGGCCACGATGCAGGCCACTGTCAGCCGTTCCACCTGTCCGGGCGCGAGGTCGAACGGCCCGGAACACTGGATGAACCGCTTGTCCCCGGGCCGCAGGTCAATCGAGTCGTACGGGAGGTAGCGATTGGTCCGGTAGTCGAACCCGGCCATCGTCAGGTACTGGGTGGCATCACGGTTCGGGTCGATGTCGCGCGTGAATCGCTTGAACGCGGTCATGCCGAGCGGCTCGCCGGACGACCCGGTCGGGCTCGCCAGGAACTGGTACGCAACCGCACCCGGTGTACCCGTCTCCCAGTTGGAGCCGGACCCCTCGAAGTTGTCCACGTCGCCCGCGAAACCGAGGCCGCGCACGATCCCGACCCCGGGCACGTCCGCCGAATCGACGTACCCGACCATGTCGTCCATCGGGTTGCCGATGTCGGCGTCAATCACCGCGCCGACGTAGCACCGGCGCAGCGTATCCCGGCCCGAGTTGCGCACCCGGTAGCTGATGAAGAACGCGTCCTGGCTCAGCGGGTAGTCCCACGCGTAGACCGCCTGGAAGATATCAATCCGCTGCGGCCGGCCCGGCGGGACGTGGTTCTCCGGCGCCGCGTCCGAGTACGCACACCACAGGTCCTGGAGCGAGACGTTGTCGGTCGGCACCAGGCTGTCGGTGCCGCGCCCGATTGTGAACCGGCTGCGCGGCGACGGCGGCCAGTCGTCCGGGTAGGCGAACATGCGGTCCGCCGGGTCAATCGCCCCCTCATGCGCGTAGGCCGAAAGTGTCGGGGTCATCTCGTTGCCGTAGGAAGTCGGGTTGTAGCTGAACGACACCAGCGTGTCCACCGCGGTCGAGTCCTCCGGGTTCGGCGCGAGGCTGCCGAACCAGAGCCCGGCCCCGAAGATATAGGTATTGTGGAGCGGCTGGGGCCAGGTGCCGTCCGCGCTGCCCCGTCCCGCCCCAAGGTCGATTCCGAACCGGCCGTCGTTGTAGAACGGGCAGCTCCAGCGGTTGACGTCGAGCCGGCGCATGTTGTAGACCCGGAAGCCCCCGCCGCCCCCGGACGCCGCGTGGGTGATGTTCAGGACGATTGCCCCGAGCAGGCACAGGCATATCAGCACCCGGCCGGGCCGCATAAATGAGGCGGGGCGTTCAGTCGAACGCCCCGCCCCGTAAGACAGGCTCACTCGTTTCCGCTGTCCGCTAGAACCCCACTGTCAACAGGACCCGGTGGGTCGGGTTGAGGTACTTGGCGTAACGGAAACAGTAGTCGAGTCCGAGCTTCAGCTTCTCGGTCGGTTCCGTCTTCAGGCCGACCCCGGCGGTCAGGCCGGTCAGGTAGCCGATATCTTCGGCATACTCACGGTCGGCGTTGAAGATGTACCCGGCCCGCAGGAAGAACAGTTCGCTGTAGCCATACTCGAGCCCGAAGTTGATCGTCTCGTTGATATCGGACGGGTGGGTCAGGTCGATTGCCACGGTCATCCGGCTCGGGTTGGCATCGCTGAACTCGACCAGGTCGTAGGCGATACCGAACCGGAACATCGTCGGCAGGGCCGCCGGCTCGGTCCGGTAGCTGCCCGGCAACTGGCCCGGGCCCGAGTCGGTCCATCCGAAGCCGAAATCAAGCTGCCGGCCGGTGAACGAGAGCTGGGTCCCGAAGTTCTGGACCGTTGCGCCGATGCGCAGCGACTTGAACCCGGTGTTGTAGAACAGGCCGACGTCCACACCCAGCGCGGATGCCGACATGTCCCAGACGCTCTGGCTCACGCCCTTGACCGTGAAACCGAAGGACAGCTTGTCGGTGATCATCCGCCCGTAGCTGACCGCCACCGCGAGGTCCGACGCGCCGAACATCTGGCCCGTGCCTTCGTCTTCACGCACCGGCGTGTTCGGGTTGTCGATCGTCGTCTGCTCCATATCGCCCATGCTCAGCGCCGTCGCCGAGAACGCGATTGTGCCGAAGCCGGAGACCGGCAGCACAATCGACAGGTAGTCGTGGTTGATGTCCGCAAACCAGTCAACGTGGTTGAACTGGACCGAACGGGACACGGACGCCAGCCCGGCTGGGTTGAAGTAGCTGGCCGAAGCGTCGTCGGCGATTGCCACGAACGCGTCGCCCATCCCGGTCGCCCGGCCGACGCCGATCTTCAGGAACGCGGCGCCGGTCGTGCCGACCTTGGAGAAGTCGGCCCAGCCCGCTGATACCATCAGGAGCGAGACGACCAGCACCCGGATCATCAGGTTTGTCTTTCTAGTCATCATATCCTCCCTCAATGTATCAGGACGAGCTTGCCGGTGAACTCACCGACGTCCGACTCGACGTGGTAGATGTAGACGCCCGAAGCGATAAGCTGTTCGTTGCTGTTGACGAAATCCCAGGATTCGGTGCCGCCGTCTTCGTGGGGCTGCTCGCCGTCCGAGGTGTGGTTCAGGGTCTGCACCAGGTCCCCGGACAGCGTGAAGATGCGGATTGTGCACGTCATCGGCAGATGCGTGAACTTCACCATCCGGTTCTCCGAGTTGGTCTCCCACTCGTCGAACACGACGTATGGGTTCGGCACGACCTTCACCTTCAACGTGTAGGTCGAGTCCAGGTCTTCGGACCCCGGCGTCGACACCAGCTTGTACTCGTTGTACATCGGCGCCGTGCCCTCTTCCTTGTGTCCCAGCACCATCCACTCGTCACCGGCCTGGATGCTGTTTATCATGCTCCCGAGCGTGTCGCCGCGCTGCATCTCTTCGTTGAAGTTGAGCGACAGATACCCGCCGCAGATGTACAGATACCCGGTACCGGTCTTAAGCGTATCCGAAGGCTGGAACCCGCGATTCGTGAAGCACCAGCCATCGGCATGCTCCGGACCGGTCTCTCCCACGACACGTGAGAAGAACGGTCCATAGGCAACCTCGATGTTGCCGTGCGTCACGTCGTACACTTTCGCGGTCAGCTCACCCGAGCCTTCCAGCACGGCCCATTCGACCCGGTAGTCCGA
>CBDUZK010000246.1:0-3259 GCA_965371675.1 uncultured bacterium
CGGCAAGACCAAGTCCTACGGCGTCCACAACACCAACGTCTACCTGGTCAAGACCGACGCTTCCGGCGACACGATGTGGGCACGGGCCTACGGCGGCAGGGACCTCGACGCCGGCGAATCCGTGGCGCAGACCGCGGACGGCGGCTACATCGTCGCCGGCTGGACCTGGTCCTTCGGCAGAGGCGCCTGGCTCGTCAAGACCGACGCTTCCGGCGACACCATCTGGACCCGGGCCTACGGGGGCTCAGATCCCTACGAAGCCCACTCGGTGGCGCAGACCGCAGATGGTGGGTATATCATGGCGGGCCTCATCGAGTCCTTCGGCGGCGAGGACGTCATGCTCATCAAGACCGACGCCGCCGGCGACAGCATGTGGGCCCGGGTCTACGGCGGCCCCGACGACGACTGGGGCTGGTCGGTCAAACAGACCACGGACGGCGGGTACGTCATCACCGGCGAAACGTCCTACGGCGCCGGCGACTACGACGTCTGGCTCATCAAGACCGACTCGGCCGGGCTCTCCGCAATCGCGGAGCCGCAGCCGCCCGTCGCCCACAAGCCTGCCACCCCTACCATCGTGCGCGCGGTGCTGCACATGCCGGAACCCGCGACTCAACACTCGTCATTCGCACTTCTGAATTGCGTCGGCCGCAAAGTGATGGACCTGAGGGTCGGCTCGAACGATATCCGACAGATCTCGCCCGGCGTATACTTCGTTCGTGAGGCGTCGGGCGTAGAGCGTCAGGCGTCAAGCACCAACAAGGTCATCCTGACGCGCTGACCGCTCGTTGTCAGCAGCAGCCTTGACAGCCTCGTTTCCAGCGGGCACACTCATCATATGATACCGCGCGGGTTGTTGTTCCTGCTCGCCTGCGTCTGCCTGCTCACGCCGTCATCCGCCGACGGTCAGTGGCTGGAGAAAACCATCTACCTGCCGGACTCGATGGCCATCGTCAAGCCGAACAACCTTGCCTTCAACCCGCTGCAGAACGAACTCTACGTCGGCGCGGACGGCTGGGTGCTCGTCCTGGACGCGGCCACAATGGTGAAGACTCACCGCATCCCGGTCGCCCGCACCAGGAGCATGCTGTACTTGCGGGAGTACAACCGGCTGTTCGTGACCGGCAGGGGTGAACCGCAAGACGCGGGCCTGTACGTCATCGACTGCGCAACCCACGAGGTCATCACCCGGATTCCGGTCGGCACCGGGCCGGAGGGAATGTGCTACGACTCGGTGTCCGGCAAGCTCTACGTCAGCGTCAAGAGCGCCGACTCGGTGTGCGTGATTGACGTGCCGACCCTCTTCCAGCTCGGTATGATACCGGTCGGGAACAACCCTTATCGACTCGAGCTGAACAGGACCAACCGCAAGGTCTACTGCGGCAACCGCCGCAGCCAAGATATCACCATCATCGACGTTGACGGCGACACGGTCATCACCACCATCGGTGACATCTACCACCCGCGCCGCCTGTGCTGGAACCCGGTCGTCAACAAGGTGTATGTGGCGGCGTACTATGACAACAACGTCGTCGTCATCGACGGTGCATCCGACAGCGTCGTCGCGCGCATCCGCTGTTTGGACAACCCGACCGAAATCCGCGTCAGCCCGGATGGAGAGAAGGTGTACTGCACGTGCCGGTCCGGAGGGACAGTCTACGTCATCGACCCCCGGGCCGATACCGTCCTCGCGCGGGTGGAACTCGGGCTGGGCGCGTACGCCATCGCTTTCGCTCCGCGCCTGAACCGGGTTTTCATCTCGACCGACGCCACCGATGAGCTGTACGTGCTCGACGGCACGACCGACTCGGTCATCGGCGTGGTCGACGTCGGCGGCACGGCCCGGTTCCTTCAGGTCAGCCCGGACGAGAGCACGGTCTACTGCCTCGGCTACAGCCACCGGCTGCTGTCGGTCGTGGACGCTGAGAACGTGAAGCTCGACACGGTGCTCTGGCTGGGGTTCGTGCCTCATGCGCTGGAGGAAAACCTTGACGCCGGCAAGGTCTACGTGGCGACGCTGTCGACCTTCGGCGCGGTCGCGGTGCTCGACCGGACGACGCTCGAAATCCGCCGATTGGTGCCGGTCGGGGCCAAACCAATAGGCATGGTGTACAACCCGACGCAGGCGAAGCTCTACGTCGGCAGCACCCGGCGTGGCCTTTCCGGCTACGACACCGTGGTCACGGTCATCGACGGATGGACCGACGAGGTCGTGTCCCGGGTCTCGGTCGGCCGCCGGCCGAAATACCTCTGCTACAACTCCAACCGGGACCGGGTGTACGTCGGATGCGTCGAGGACGGCGCAGTCGACGTAATCGACTGCGTGACCGACAGCGTCATGGCGCGCATACCGGTCGGCGGCGGCCCACACGGCATAGCCTACTGCACCCAGGAAGACAAGGTCTACGTTGCCTGTGGCCGCGTCAACCGTGTCTACGTAATTGACTGTGCGACCAATACGATTGTCGGGATTGTGCCGTCGCCGGATGTGGACTATGTCGAATACAACCCGAATGTCAACAGTATCTATGCGTACACTGGCCTCGACGGCGTCCCGGCCCGGGTGATTGAGTGCCGGACCGATGAGGTCATCGCTGTGCTTCGCACGTACCGGGGTGTGGATGACGTCTGTGTTAACGGTACCGGTGAGCGGGCGTATTTCGTCACCGCGAACGGCGGCTACCAGGTTTTTGATGCGTACACGAACGAGTTACTGGACTCGCTCTTCCCGGGAGGGCTGCTTGAGAGGGTAGGCTACGACGCGGCAACGGACCGCATCTACATTACCAGCATGGACAGCACCTGCGTGCATGTCTGCGACGGCACGACCGGTTCGCTCGTGACCAGGGTGCGTATGCCCGGGCCTGCACGGAACGTCCTCTGTTCCGCGGCATCCCGCCGGGCCTTTGTTGCCTGCCGGTCAAACTCATCTGTGGTCGTAATCGGCATGGATGAACCCGGGGTCGCGGAACGCAAGCCCGGCAGGGACATGCCAATCCGGCCGCGTCCGACCGTCATCCGCGCGGTGCTGCACATGCCCGAGACGGAAATGACCAATGCCCAATACCCAATGACCCTGCTCGATATTGCGGGTCGTTGTGTTATGGAACTCGCGCCGGGCGACAACGACGTCCGGCACCTGAGTCCGGGTGTGTACTTCGTGCGTGAGGCGTCGGGCGTGGAGCGTCAGGCGTCAAGCGTGCGCAAGGTCATCCTCGCGCGCTAGGCGGTAGTTTCCTTCTTATAGCCACTGCATTTC
>CBDUZK010000247.1:0-3241 GCA_965371675.1 uncultured bacterium
AGACGAGGCAACCCATATCTGTTTCGTGTGGGTCCTTACGTGAGGCAACACGTCCCGGGGACAGCCCGGTCGGGCTTCGGGTGCCTGCCTGCAGCGGCGGGCGCTTGACAGGGGAGAGAGGGGGTCTATACTCCAATCAGGAGCGCAGGTTCTGCGCCCGGGTTACGTCGGATTCAGATTGGGACGAGATTGAGGCAGTCTCGCCCGTTCGTTTGTCAGGAGGCACTATGCGTGGTCCGTTCATGTTGCGGCCGTTGCAGATTGACATGTCAGTGCCATGCCGTATCGGCGGGGTCTACGCTTTGGGCAAGAACCCGCGTCAAATCCGGTACCTCGGCGGTGCCGACCGGAATCTCCGTGAAGCAATCAAGGCCCACTGGAACGAGTACGAGTTCTTCTGGTACGAGACGACGTTGTCGACCCGTGATTGCTATACGAGCCTGTGCCAAGCTTACCATAAGCAGATGAACAATGGCGGGCTTGATTCAGCCGAACACCCGGTCGTCCCTGCCGGCGTTGACGTCAAGTGCCCGGTCTGCGGTAAGTAGCGGTCGGTTCTGAGAATCGGTGTCGGTTGCAGGCCGGTGAGCCGGTTGGCGGATTACCGCGGCCGGGGGTTGAGCAGGTCAGGCTGAGCGACGAGTCCTTCCAACAGTGAACTCCTGATACCAAAGTACAATTGAACGGTGCCGGGACTTGGTCGGAGGCTGAAGCCGACCCCGCCGAACACGCGGACCGGGACCGCGTATGCGAGGATGAGGTCTGCGCGGAGTTCGACGCCGGTACCGAGCCGGCTTGTGCTGAAGTCGTCCGGGTCCGGGATTGCGTTTTGCCACCCGATTCCCCAGTCCGCAAAGAGGGCCGCGTTGACGTCGCTGAGGAACAGGGGAGCGGTCGAGCCGCCGCGTTCAATCCAGGCGAGCGGCATGCGCAGTTCGAGTCCGGCGGCCGCGGCGCGCGGAAACGGGCCGGCGGCCTGGTTGAACCCGCGCACGCCGAGGGCGGACGGGCCGGGTTCGATTGTGAAGCTGCTGTCGGCCGAGGTGTCGCCGAAGCCGGCGCCGAGCCCGGCCCGGGTCCGAAGCGTGGCGTGGTTGAACCCGAGCGCGAAGTAGCGGCTGCCGCCCGCGTACAAGCGCAGGCGGGTGCGCGCGCCGAGCGCGGAGGAATGCTCTCCGTCGGAGCTGACGGTGAAGGTCATGCCGGAGGCGGCCGCGGTCCGGAACCGGTAGCGGAACGCGCTCGACCCGGTGAGCCAGGCCCCGGCGCGAGCGGTCAGACCTGAGTCGTGGCGCAGGTTGACGTAGACGCCGGGGTAGGTGTTCCGCCGGGTGGAACGGAACGGGACCGTGGTTGTCAGGGTTGCGGATTGGCCGGGCAGGGTCAGGTCAGTGTCGAGCCGGAACCGGGGCCGGAATCGGGACAGGGTGTAGCTGAAGTTCAGGAACGGGGTGTCGCCGAGTCGATACCCGGCAATCGCGGTGTAGTTGTGAAACTGGAGCGGGTCCCAGCCGAAGGTGAGAGCGCCGAAGCTCCAGTCGCCGTCGTAGAGCGCGAACGGCAGCCAGAGCCGGGGGGCGAGCGTGGGCAGCGGGTCGTAGTATTCGAGCGGCGATATGCGGGTGGTGTGGTCGTACCCGGTTGTCGGCAGGGTGTCGATGAACCCGGTGGCCGGGGTCCACGCGGCCGGGTCGATGCGAGTGATGCAGATGTCAATGCCGTCCGGGCCATGCGCGGCGAGCGCGACCGTGTTGTCGCCCGGTCCGAGTGCGGGCTCGAACGCGCCGTAGAGCAGGTTGGTGCAGCGCCGCAGTTGTCCGCTCGCGACCGACCAGGCGTAGAGGTTGAACACGCCGGTGCGGTCCGAGATGAAGTACAGATCGCCGCCGTCGCGGGACCAGCAGGGCGTGAGGTCGATTGCGCGGTCGTCGGTCACGGGCCGGAACCAGCCGGACCCGGTGTCGAGCAGTTCGATGTCGGTGCGGCCCGCGGGTCGGTTGATGCAGACCGCGACCTGGCGGCCGTCGGGCGAGAACTTCGGGCGGCTGTACCCGGTCGGTTCGGTGGTCTCGGTCAGGTAGTCGATTGCGCCGGTGGCGAGGTCGAGGAGCGCGAGGTCGTTGGTGCCGTGCCGGTTGACGACGAACACGAGCCGGTTCCCGTCGGGCGAGAAGTCGGGGTCGCGCGCGCGCAGGCCGGTGGTTAGCTGGCGGGTCGTGCCGTGCGCGAGGTCGAGCAGGAACAGGTCAGAGTAGTCGTAGAACTCGCGATACCGGTTGCGCTCGGCGAAGGCGAGGCGCCGGCCGTCCGGCCCGAGGCTGAGCTGGCCGTGGACCAGCCCGCGATGGAGCACGCGGGCGTCTTCACCGGGGCGGCCGATCGCCTTGATGGCCGGGTACTCGGTGCCGTCCCGGGACAGGTAGTAGATTTCGCTGCCGTCCGCGGACCAGCAGGGGGACGCGGTGTAGTATCCTTCGTGCGTGACGCGGCGGAGCGGGGTGAGTCGCGTTCGTGCGAGCCGGTGGCCGACCGCGTTCGCGTGGGTCTTGACCGTGGACTGCCAGTCGCGCCAGAGTCGCGGGAAGGAAGCGCCGAACGCGCGCCGGGCATGCCGGTCGGCAAAGAACGGCAGGCCGCCGGCGTGGCTCATGTGGAACCGGTTCCAGGCGGTGTCGCCGAACCGGCGGGCGAGGTAGCGGTTGAACGGGCCGCCGTACAGGTAGGGCGCGGCTCCGCCCGGGTAGCGTTCGAGGTCGTAGGTGGCGCAGCGGTCAATCGGCAGGAGCCGGCCGGAGTCGGCCGCGGCCCGGAGTTGCATGTCGTACTCGGTGCTGCGCAGGCGGCCGAACGCGGTATGGTCGGTCTCGGCCATCTGGGCCCAGCCTTCGAGGAGCCAGATCGGCATCACCGGGTTCGTGAGCACGATGCGGCCGAATACGGCGCGCAGGACCGCGGGCAGGCCTCGAATCATGTCCATCTGCACGATGTGGGCGTATTCGTGGAACAGGAGCGAGCGGAGGTGGTCGTCGAATCCGGAGCGCGAGCCGGCGGGCAGGGTCGGAATCACGGTGATGGTGTTCTGCGGCAGCGGGGAGGCCCAGCCGTTGGCGTAGTCGAAGAAGTCGGCGATTACTATCTGTGTGCGCTCGCGTGGGGTCCAGCCCGAGCTTGCGGTCAGCTCGCGGTGCGCGGCCTCGGCGATGCCGGCCACGCGGTGGGCAAGCCGTTCGTCATCGTCCGT
>CBDUZK010000248.1:0-3212 GCA_965371675.1 uncultured bacterium
ATCAGTCAACCAGGATCAACCTTGTTGTTCGTCCGCCCTGTTGCGGACAGATAAAGTACAGCCCGGTCGGCAGGTTCAGAACCCGGCGCTCACCCGGGACCAGGTCCATCAGCTTCCGGCCGGAGACGTCCAGCAATGCAGCCGGTTCTCGCCACACCAGCGGCCGGCCCCGGTTGACGATTGTGGGTTGAGTTGGCTTCGGCGCAGGTGGCCCCGGGTTTTCGGCCACCCCGGGCACCACGCTGTCGCGGATAACCGTAATGCTGCTCCCGTATCTGTGGGCGACGTACATCCGACTTCGGACCGAATCCCAGGCCAGGGCGTACGGATTGCCGGGGGACGGGATGAGGGCGAGCACCGAATCGGTCCTGCCGTCCAGCACTCCCACCATATTGTTGTACATCACGATGTAGACCTTGTTGCCGACCGGGTCGTAGTGCATCGCAGACACCAGCATATCTGTGCCCTGCAGGTCCCAAAGGATGGTGACCACCGTGTCGGCGGCCCCGTCCAGCACCATGATGATGTCCGGCATGAGAGGGTAGTCCCCCTCGAAGTAGAGCTTGTTGTCCCGGCTGTTGTAGCAGCCATCGGACCACGAGCGCCCGAGGGTATCAATCGTTCGAATGACTGAATCCGCGGTCGGATCGATGATTGCCAAGGGAAAGCTGGACATATAGAGCTTGTTGTCCTGCGGATTGTACTCCAGTGGGTATACGTGTGACACGGACCTCAGCGACCGCACCATTCGGCTCCCGACGTAGTCGAATACCTTCAGAAGCCCTCCCTCAAGGGTCAGGTAGGCCACGCCGTCCCGTGCGTTGGGGACCATGTCGCGCATACCTGCCATCCCACCGGTTGCGACCCGGGCCTTCACGCTGTCCCCGACGCAGTCAATCACGTAGATGTACTGCGACTCTTCGCAGGTGACGAAGACCACGGACTCGGCGTCCGGACTGTACATCAGGTATCGGGGTGAGCTTCCAACCTCTATCCGGCAGAGCAGGCTGTCGGTGGCGCAGTCGATGACCGACACCGAGTCAGACCCGTAGTCGACGCTGTACACTTTGCCGACGGTCGGGTTGTAGCACAGGTCGGCCACCCGGTACCCGACCGGTATCTCCGCCAGGACCCGGTGTGTCGCGCCGTCGATAGCGATGACCTGTTCGTATGCCCTGCCGCCGCAGTACACCTTGTTCTCGACCGATGCGTAACACAGGGTCCTCGGGCGGATTCCGAGCGCAAAGGTGTTCAGCACGCTGTCGCCCGCGCAGTCGACCACGGTCACGGCGTCGGCCCGGTAGTCAATTGTGTAGGCCCGGTCCTGCACCGGGTCGTAGCCGAGCGCGTACGGGAACATCCCGGTCGGCAACGTGCCCAGCACGCTGTCACCACCATCGGTGTCAATGACCAGCAGTTTGTCAAAGCCCGGGTCTTCCTGGCCGGCAATGCAGTACACGCGGTTCGACTGCGGGCTACAGACCACCTGGCCGGGCATGAAATCCTCAGGCGTGGCAAGCCGGCTCACAACCGTGTCGCTTCCGCAATCCACCACCCAGATGCTGTCACGCGCGCTGGCGCAATACACCCGGTTGTTCGTCGGGTTGTAGCAGATGCCCCAGGTGACCTTGCCGACATCCACCTGGGCCACGATGGTGTCGCCGAAGCCGTCCAGTGCAGTGAGTATCGTTCTGTAGCCGTCGGCAAGACAGTAAAGCCTGTCCTCGAGTGGATTCCAGCAGGCATCCCGAATGTTCCGGTTCTCCAGGTCCACGACGGCGAGCACCGAGTCGCCCTGCCCGTCGATTACGTTCACGAGCCCTTGGGCAGTCCAGCAATAGACCTTGTCGGGCGTCTCCCCGTAGGTCAACCCCTCCGGCCTTAGCGTGACCGGGATGGTTGCCAGGACCTCGTTCGACACGCCGTCCACAACGTACACGCTGCTGTCGGAGCGGCTGAGAACATAGAGCTTGTTGCGGCGCGGGTTGAAGCAGGCAGCGCGCGGACCCCCGGGTATGTCGAACGTGACTACCAGGCTGTCTGTGGTGCAGTCGATGATGCTCAGGGCGTCTAGGCTGCTGTGCCCGCAGTAGAGCACGTTGGAGACCGGGTTCATGCAGAGCAGTTGAACGTGGTGGGGAACAGATACCCTGGCCACCTTCGCGCCCGACGCCGCGTCGATTGCCACGACGAAGTTGTAGTACGCGTCCGTGCCGTCCTCGGCGTCGAGCCCTTCCTTGCCACCGGAAAAGTAGACCCGGCTGTGTGCGGTATCGACAGCCATGCAACTCGGAAAGACGAGGCCGCCGAACGAATCCGGCAAGAAGATGGTCTCTTCCAGCCACTGGGCTTCGGCAGATGACGGCGTGAGCAGGGCAAGAAGAACCACGACCAGTACGAAACATCCCCCGAGTTGTCCCCTCCAGAACAGCATGGTAATGTTCATGGTGACTCAGGATAGCACGAGCCGAGGGCTATGTCCAACTTGCGGTCAATGTAATGGGGTATCGGTCGGCGGGCTGTTCTCTTCAGTGTTGGGATATCAGGATACACGCCCACTGCGGGCGGGACGGACCAGATCGGTCGCGTGCGGTACAGATAGTCTCCTCTGAGCCGAAAGGCTCTGGGATCTACATGCACCCCATGTGCCATCGGGACCGGTGAGCACCGGGCGGGCAGTAGTGCACGGGGTATCAATTGCTTACAGCCATTTGCCGCCAGGTCGCGGCTGTCGCACCCTGCCGCGACCGGTGTTTTTGGGTCACGGCTGATGATTTCGCGTAGGTTGCGTGAGATGAGGAGGATACGGCGTCGGGCTGAGCCGGCGGGTGCGACAGGGGTGCGGCCGGATCGCCGGCAGATGTCGCAGGTCGGGTTCGGGGAATATCGGGGACATGATACCGGGGAAAGTCGGGGACATAATACTCATTTCCTTCCTACTCATCCGACTCCGTCCGGTTCCTTCTCCAAGTTGCCATCCCGGCCCGGCGGCTTTCGATATTCGTTTCCAAGCCAACGCCAGCATAGGCTGAAATACCCGGCTGTCAACGGGCCGGTGCGATTGTGTTCCGGGCTGCCGGGTCGCTGCCGTTCTGAGTGTCGTTCGGGGGACCGTGGGCCGGGCGGGGGGGGGGACGACTCAGGGGTCGGTGGGGAGGGCGGCGGTCCCCCCCCTGGGCCGGGCCGGGGGCGGGACCCCGGTGCCCACCACC
>CBDUZK010000249.1:0-3197 GCA_965371675.1 uncultured bacterium
CGCGTTCGGTGCCGCGCGCCCCGAACGGCATGTTGCCGTAGATCGGCAGGTACTGGATTGCGGACAATGCGACGCCGAAACCCATCCCGATTCCGAAGAAGGCAACCAGTTTGATTGCCAGCCCGGCCGAGCGTTCCTGTCGGATGGTGCGGACCCAGAGGAACAGGAACCAGGCGGTGAGAATCAGGCCGGTGTAGTAGACCTTCTGGACGTGGCCGGAGAGCAGTTGCAGGGCCAGCATCAGGCCGGAGAGCAGGAAGTAGAGCAACTGGCGGCGGTTCATGCCGCGGTAGAGGAAGAACATGGCCATCGGCATCAGGGCGCAGCCGATCAGCCGACCATCGTGACCGGCATAGGTGAGGGTCAAGAGGCTGCCGGCGAACATGTAGGCAACGCCGCCCAGGGCCGCGGGCAGGATTGCCACTTTCATCTCCTTGAGGAACAGGTAGGTTCCCAGCCCGGCGATGAACACGTGCAGGTAGAAAGTCCAGGCCCAGACGACGTGGACCGGGAACAGCAGGCGGAGCAGGGCGGTCGGGTAGAACAGGTCGCCGAAGAAAGCGGCGACGGTCGGCTGGCCGCTGAGCAGGCCGGGCATCCACAGGGCGACGTTGCCGTGGCTCCGGATGTACTCGCTCATGAACAGGCGCATCTGGTACCCGCCGGCGCCGAGCCAGTCGGTGCCGAACAGCATCTCGCTCCCGAACAGGTACTTGAAGTAGAACACGAGCGGCAGGGCCAGCAGGACGAGCAGGGCGAGCCGGTGCTGGGTCCGCTCGGGCAGGGGAGCCGCAGGCGGCGAGGGTTGGGTCCGGGCGGCAGGTCGATTTCGCTTGTGCTTCTGCTTCATGACGTCTCCTGTTTCTTCTTTCGGAGGAAGAACACCATGACGATGGCGACCAGTCCTTCGGTCACTGTGATCCACACCCGCGCCAGCAGGGCCACGATGATGGCTATCGGCTCCGGCATGGCGAACCGGAGTGCAAAAGTCAGGATACCTTCACGGATGCCGAGCCCGGCCGGGGTGATGAAGCTCAGGAAGCCCAGTATCCAGGCCAGCGCGTACCCCCCGATTACGATCGGCAGCCTGTCGATGGTCAATGGGTAGAACGAGATGATGAGCAGGTATACGCCGACGCCCTGCGCGAGCCACATGGCGATGTAGAGGCCGAGCAGCCCGGCCGAGCGGGCAAAGGAGAGGTGGATGTCGAAGACCGGGCGCTTCAACCTGCGCAGCAGGAAGCGGATGAGTCGGTTCAAGATCGGCGGATAGAGGACAACGAGGCAGAGCGGTACGAGCAGGAAAGCGAAGTAGACCTGCCCCGGGATGTTGCCGGCCGGGATTATCAGCAGGGACAGGCCGAAGAGCAGCAGGGCCGAGAGCAGGGCGAACCCGGCTTCCACCAGGGTGCTGACCGCGGTCTTGGCTTCATCGATACCGTAGCGACGGGCCAGGTAGATGCGCCCGAGAGTGAACCAGACCTTGCCCGGGATGTACTTGCCCATCTGTGAGACGGTGAGGATGGCGATTGAGTCCCGCAGTCGGAGCTTCTCGCCCATCGCGCCGAGCAGGACTATCCAGGTCACGCCGAAGAGCGGGATGTAGGCGAACAGCAGGAGGGCGAACGAGCCGGCAAGCGTCAGGTAGTTGAAATGGAGGTCGTTCCACGGGATGCTGTTCCAGTCCCCGATCAGCCGGCTGGCCAGGAAGTACAGGGCGAGGCCGGTGACCACGATGCCAAGGATTGTCTTCAGCCAGTTGGGGAAGCGGCGGCGTCGGTCCTTCGTGGTCGCCGCGCTGTCCATCGGGTTGTCAGGCCGCGGCGGCGGCTCGAGCAATCAGTCGCTCGTAGATCTGCAGGTGTTGTTCGGCGAGCCGGGTGGCGCTCCAGTTATCCACGACCCGGCGGCGGGCGGTTTTGCCCATTCGGGCGCGGTCGCGTTGAAGCAGGAGCCTGACCCGGGCGGCGATTTCTTCCGGTTTGCCCGGCTCGAACAGGACCCCGACTTCGTCGTCGATGATCTCGGGCAGGCCGCCGACGTTCGACGCGGCGATTGCCCGTTCGCAGGCCATCGCTTCGAGCGCGGCAATCGAGGTCGCTTCCATGAGCGACGGTATCAGGATGACGTCGGCCGAGCTGAGGATGCCGGGCATCCTGTCGTGGGGCTGGCTGCCCATGAACGTGACCGAGTCGGTGACGCCGAGTTCCCGCGCGAGGGATTTCATTTCGTCCATGAGCGGGCCCGGGCCGACCATGTAGAGATGAGCCGGGTGGTCCCGGATGATGTGCGGCAGGGCCTCGATGGCGAAGCGCACGCCGTTTTTCTCCACCAGGCGTCGGGGGCAGACGATGACGGTCTTGCCCGGGTCGTGCAGGGTCGGCTCCACGCGCCGGAAACGGCGCGTGTTCACCGAGTTGACGTAGCACTCGACCTGGCGGCCGGGAACCGCGGACCGGATTGCGTCGGCAATCTCCTCACTCGGCGCGAGCATGTGGTCGACCGGGTTGAACATGTAGCGGAGTACGGGGCGGAATCGTCTCTTTGGAGCGAGCCGCAGGAAGTGGGAGGAGTGGACCGTCACCACGTTGGGGATGTGGTAGCGTCCGGCCGCGCTCCGCGTCGCCAGCGCGCACGGGAATCCCTGTCCGTGGACGATATCGGCCTCGGCCGCTACCCGGTTGAACGTGCGTTTGGACGCGAGCACGTACCGGGTCCAACCCAGCGGGTTGCGGCCGAACCAGCGCGTCCGCGTGACTTCCACACCGTCAATGGTCTCCGTGTCGGGACGCCCGGGCAGTGAGCGGCCGCACACGATCTGGACCCGGTGACCGCGGGTAGCGAACTCCTCGGCCAGGTCCTTGATATGGCTTTCCATGCCACCGACCTCGGGGTGATAGTAGAGAGCGTGGATTGCGATGTTCACGGACGGGAAACTGTGTGCGGGGCGGCCGGGTGTGATGCGATTGTCACCATGGCGCGACCCCGCCGGGTCGGGCTATTCCTGCTCGGAGGCTTCCCTGGCCAGGCGGGACTTGAGCCGGCTGGCGGTGTTGCGATGGACAAGGCCCTTCCGGGTGGCCTTGTCGATTTTCGACTGGACCGCGGGCAGCAGTTTGAGCGCGGCGTCCTTGCCGTCGGTCGCCCGCAGTTCCTTGATGCCCAGTTTCAGCGCCTTCTTGCGCCTGTAGTTGAGC
>CBDUZK010000250.1:0-3189 GCA_965371675.1 uncultured bacterium
GAGCACGACTAATCAGGTTTCAACAACTTCTGAAGACCGGTTTTCAGACAAGCTCCGTGTCCCCGATATCCCCCTAGAGCTTGTGCGCGCCAAGCGCAGCCGCCACCAAGGCCAAGACGAACAGAACACCCCTTCTCATCAGCTACCTCCCTCTGGTCTTCACCAGCTTGCCCGTGAACCTGATTCCTCCGGCAGTTCTGACCACGACCATGTAGACTCCCGCGGCCTCTTCCGTCAAGTCGAACCTCAGCCCGGTTGACGCATCTCCGGATAGCTTGCGCACCTCCTTCCCTGCTGCGTCGTACACGCTTGCGCCCACTACGCCGGTCAGCGCTCCAAGGATCACGCGGACAGGCCCCGGTGTGACGGTCGGCTCCAGTTTCAAGACGCGGGCAGACTCCGCTGGTTTGAATTCGCGGACTCCCGTCTGCAGCGTCTCCAGGATGCAGACGCCTCCATCAGTGGCCGCTGCGTAGATGTACGGCGGGTCATATGCAAGCCGCCGAACGTAGAACGACGGCTGCACCCAACGACCGGGAAGTCGGCGCATGTCGCTCGGGTCCGAGACGTCGACGAACGCCATCTCCCAACCCGCGCAGTAGGCCACGGTATCGACCACCAGCACGTCGTGCATGGTCCGCGGCACGACTATCGTATCAAGCAGTAGCGGGGCTGCCGGGTTTCTGACGCTGAAGCTGAGCAGGACATCGTCGTTCGCGTTAGCATAGGAGAGCGCATAGAGAACGGTGTCCTGCAGGTCGATGCCCCAGATGTACCGCGGCCAGGTGGCAACCACGTAGGGCGAGTCGGGCTGCGCCACGTTCATGACGATGATGCCCCCGTAGTTGGCAATGTACGCCAGCGTGTCAGCTAGAATGACCTCTCGACTCCTCTCCGGCAGATTGCACGTCCCGACGACCTGCGGCTGCCGCGGCCGGGCGACGTTGACAACCTGGAAACGGTAGTCCTCGGCGATGTAGGTGAAGCTGTCGCGGAGAACCATGTCCTCGGCGTTCCTGAACAGGTTGAACTGCGCCGCCATCTGCGGATTCGTCGGGTCGTGCACGTCCGCCACCCGAGTGAACTCAAAGAACCAGCCGAAGTAGGCGAAGCTGTCCTTGCCGACCGCAGTGGGGCAGTTCAGACCCCGATACACGCTGTCCAGTTCACCCAAGGTGCGAGGGCGCGTTGCATCAGATACGCTCAGGATGCGGAGTCCGGCCTGCTCGTTAGCCACGTAGGCGATACTATCGTCCATGCTGATGTCAACCGACAGCGCCGCCGCGTACGACCGGCCAAGCAGCAAGGGACTACTCAGGTTCCTTACGTCAATCGTGCTCATGCCTTCGTAGCCATCGCCAACAAACACGATACCTGCGGTTGAGTCGCCCCACACTCCATAGTTGGGGCCGGGTGTCGAGAGTGCCCCGAGCCTGGTCGGGTGCGTGCTGTCCGCCAGTGAGATGACCTCGAACTCACGCACGCCCTGGTCGTAGCCCGACGCAAAGAGGAGCGACCGGCTGTACTGCAGGTCGTAGCCCCCAGCGCTGTCAAGGACCCCGACCGGCTGCATGTTTGCCGGACTTGCCACATCGAGAACCGTAAGGCGCAGCCACTCTGGTTGGTTGGGGTTGAACTGAGTCACGCAGCAGATGTTGCCTCGTGCCTCGGCCTCCACAATTGCAGAACCCCACGACCCGACGCGGTGCGGATTCGCCGGGTCGCTCACGTCCACCGCATAGAGACCCCACCTATCCGCCAGGAAGGCTGTATTTCCTGTCACCGTCACCGCTGCGCCGGAGTCCCGGCACCAGCCGACGCGGTACGGATTGGCCGGGTCTGCTACGCTGTAGACTTTGAAGGTGTCGTACCAGGTGATGTAGGCCAGCGAGTCCTGCACGTCGAACCCCGCGCAACCAGTCCGAATCCACGACAGCCGCTCGGGATTCCGCGCATCTGATATGTCGTAGGTCTCCAGCCCGGCGTTGGTGCCGACGTAGAGCAGCGAGTCGGCGATCATCACCTGGTTGAGCAGGCGTTCGCCGTTCACATCGGAGAGGAACTCGACGCGAGGAGTCGAGTTGCGGTTGAAGCTCAGAAGGGTGACACCGGAACCCCGACCGAAGGCGATTAGGGTATCGGCTGATGTGACATGGCAATCGACGTCGTAGCCCGGTCCATAGCTCCAGCGGCCGACGACCCGCAGCGGACCGGAATCCGTGGAACTGGTGAATGACGGGAGTCGGTCGGCATGGCCGTGGTCGCGCAGCCAACGGGCACGATAGCGCGGGTGCATCGTCCGCAGCGAGTCCTCAACCACCCGCCAATCGTCAAGCCTGTCGTTGCCAACCGCTCCGGCGACTGCCGTGACAACCACAAACACCAACGTCAGTGCCACCAGCCGCCTTCTACTCATGGCTGTATCCTACGCTCCCGCCCTCCGGCCGTCAATGGCCGAGACGACCACAGCCAGCCCGACGAGCAGCAGAATAATGGCAGTCTTCCCTTGTGAAGTCATCGCCTCAGTATCGGCCTGCATCCCCGCTGTCAATCAGCCGGTCTTCCTCAGAAATAATCTACCCGAAGCGAAGTTGTTACCTGCAGTCCGAAGCCGCCCCCGCGTCGTTGTGGGTTTCCCCAAAGGGAAAATCCTACTTCTGTACGACCAGCTTCTGCGTGGCCGTGTAGCCCTCGGTGTCGAACCGCACCAGGTAGATGCCCGCACTCAGGCTGCGGACGTCCAGGCTGACCGCACCCGTGCGAGTCGTCAGCACGTTGCGCTTCACTACCGACCGCCCGGTCACGTCGAAGACGTTGATCGTGGCAGGTCCTGCCATCGGCAGGCTGTACCGCAGGGTAGCCACGTTCCCGGTGAGCGGGTTCGGGGCCAACGTCACGCCGAGCCGTCCGGCTTTGACCACGCCACCCATCACGCCGGAGCGCTCGGGCCGCGGCGCCATCGCCGTCGGGATTACGTACCGCCACAGCTCGCGCGTCTTGTTGCCCTTCAGCGCGAAGAACGCGCCGCCGCCCCAGTGGACGAGGTCGGCGCCGTACTTCACACGCTTCTTCCTGCCGGTCGAACCGTTGTTCGGGACGGTGTCCTGTTCGGTCCAGGTGTCGGCCACGATGCCGTACATCCAGAACTGCTGGGTGTTCCCACCCTTCAGCGCCCAGATCTCGTTGCCG
>CBDUZK010000251.1:0-3180 GCA_965371675.1 uncultured bacterium
GATTCGACCCTCAGCGGTAGCCCGGTTCTCGTCCCAGACATGCTCAAGGTGTATCAACGCAGCCCGGCGCTCGCAGAACACAAAGTGCTGCAGCGCCGACAGCGGCAGCAGGTCGTCTTCGTCGTACACGAGGCCGCGCTACTTCGCCTCCGGGTTGAACCACTCCATTTCAACCTTGCCGCCGTCACGCTCAACCAGCCGCCCGAACATGACGCCCTTGGGCACCTTGTCTTTCCCCGGGATAACGTCGTAGTCCTCGTACTTGCGCGGGGCCTCGACGCCGGCTCTTTTCGCAACCTTCACCAGGTCGAACAACCGATGCGCGGGCGCGCAACCGAGCTTCGCTTGCTGCTTCCGCTGCTCTACGTTGCTGTCAGTACCGACGTGCTTGAACACGAACACCTCGTGTACCGACATCAGGCCCTTGCTGGCGGACCGGTCGTGCTCGTACATCTTCCACAGAGACTCCCAGAACAACACAAGGTCGTCCTCAGAGAAACCGGTCCCCCCAGCCAGATGCGCGCTGATGAACCCCTTGCCCATGTAGAGGCCATACGGAATCAGCGCCTTCCGGCCCATCGTACGCAGCTTGTCCTCGGGCTGCGCGGCTTCCCATTTCTCGTAGTCCTTGCTGGACTTCGCCCCCTTCACGTTCTCGGCTACAGCCATCCTGGTAATGGACGCATCCAGCGGCAGAACCGGGTCGAGCGACCGGGCGAAAGCGAACTGCACCGGTCCTCGCACCTGACCGGCATTCAGGCCAGTGCTCATCACCGCACCGAACGTACGCACATCGTAGAAGCTCTCGCACATCCACTGCCGCGCTGCCGCTACCTTGTCTTTGCCGGCATCCATCTGAATGCCGCCAGTTTCTTCATGCGCCCGAGCAATCGGGCGGTTGAGGTTCGTCGCGTGCTCAATGAAGATGGCGTAAGGCATCTCATTTTGCTTCGCCATCTGCACGTAGTTGCGCACGCGGCGCTTCAGGGCGACGTCGGACACCAGCCCGTGCATATCCTGCGGGTCAACACGCGGCGCGTTGCCCGAGTCGGGGTCGCCATTCGGATTGCCGTTCGCGCAGTCGAACAGCACCAGAAACTCGTAGCGGTTCTTGATTGCTTCACTCATGGCCTATGCCTCCTTCTTGTTGTCATCGGACTTCCTGGTTCTCAGGTCTACCCACTGCTGGTAATAGCCGAGGGCGAACAGGCTCTGTTCCTCGAGCGTGAGCGTCTGCGGGACGTTATCCCCGAGCTGCATCGAGATGCTGCCGAGCCTCTCTTCGTACCAATGCGCAAGGCCCTTGCCCTCCAGTTTGTTCAGGTGGAACTGGCCACCGCGAACAAGGCGACCCAGCACAAGCGCGGGCGTTGCCGACGCTGCAGCGTAGTAGCGCTGCACGACGCCGGCGCCAACATCGCCCAGTGCCGCCTGCTGGAGCTTGGCCAGCACGGCCATCATCCCACCGCAGTGGTATGCCGAAGACGAATGCTCCCAGTTGTAGTACTGCTTCATATCCTCTTCCTTTCTCTCCGCTCTTGCCTTCCTCACGTGGTAAGCCTTCATCAAACCCATTCGGGCGTGATTGAACGTCTTGTCTTTGTCTACGATGTCTGCCTTGAATCGGGCTAACGCCCGAGCCAGCACAGGCTGGGGTATGGGTTCGGACCGGACCGCAACCCTCCACATCTTCGCCACGAATGGCGGTGGCAGGTCCTTGAGCTCGCGCACGGTCGCACCCATTACAGCCAGGAACTTCGGGTCCCGCGCAAGACGGCCGCCCTTGCGATGGACTATGGACAGGTCATCGAACCACTGACGGATGCTCTCGACCAGCTCTTTGAACTGCCCTTCCATCCAGTCGCGGACCATAACCCGCCCGCCGGCACCGGATAGTGTCAGCGCGTGGTAGTAGTTGCCCGCAAGGTCCGCCCGCCGTCCTTCGCTGATACTGCCCAGCAGTTCACTCGCCCGCCGCTGAGCATTGCGTTCTTCGGTTTCTGCTCCTTCTTGAAGCCATGCCAGCGGGTCTTCCTCAGGCTTAACCTTGTCCTTGAACCAGTGGACGACCTTGGCCCCGGCCAGCTTCTGGCTGTGCTTGGATATGAGGTTATTGAGCGCAGTCCGGTACGCATGTGCGTCTTCCTCGGAGACCGCGGCGTTTTCCGACTGGTCCAGACCGTAGGAAGTAAAGGCCTGTTTGTCGAACCCGACCAGCACGTCCCCCATAGCCAGGCCGTCTGTGCCCGCCAGCCCTTCGACCTTGGGATGAGTCTCAAGCGGCACGACAGGTTGCCCGGTGACAAAACTGACCATCGGCTTTCCTGCAGCCTTCTGCGTCCTGTCCGGACTGACAGCCTGCCGTCCCTTGCGCCACCAGTCGTGCCAGACGTCGGACTCGACCGGGAACGCGCCATCGACCTGGAAGGTTACCTTGTCCTGTGGTCTGGCCTTCGCGTGCTCAAGCCTGGCACGCAGTTTCACAAGCTGATCCTGGTCTTCGAGCAACGCGGCAAGCGACTTTAGAACCGGCATCACCTCTCCGGCATCGTGCAAGAGACCGACGAAGAAGTCGTGCTTGCCCTTCACCTTCTGGGTTTGCGCTTCTTTGCCGTAGAGCACAACGATTTCGGCGGAGTCCACAAGGAACTCGCTCATCCCACCGGCCTGCTTGGCGCGGCGTTCAAACTCGGGGCAGAGCGGAAACTCCTGACCCCGGTTCTTCTTCTGCTCGACATCGCCGAGTTCAACCACATCCAGAAACCAACCATCCGAGTTGCAGATGATTGCCCAACGTACTGACTTGGACTTGAACCCCAGTCCCGCGAGTTCATGCTTCCGAGCGTAGTCGGCCAGCAGTTCAAGCATGGGAAGCCTCCGGGAGCTTCCGCACTCTCGCGTCGTCCTCGTAGCGCGGTATGTCCAGAACACCACCCTTCACTTCGGCCTCGAACAAGCTGATCCGAAGTGTACCGTCGGGATTACCCTTGCGGGACGTATCGAGGGCGTCGTGCGGGCGGGACAGGTCGAAGACATCGTAGAGCATCCAGCCGATATCGAGGTCGAACCGCTCCACCTGTAGCGGCGGCGCACCGATGTTTACAAGCTCGAAGTACGCCGGGAACTCGCGGCAGCCAAAGTATGGCTGGTAGATACACTTGCCGTGGGCGGCGCGGCGAC
>CBDUZK010000252.1:0-3145 GCA_965371675.1 uncultured bacterium
CGTGCCGCCCGTAATCGGCACCTGTGCGACACCGTCCCAGACCGTATCTTCCTCCGGGGTCACATACCAGTACTCGAACACCAGCAGCCCGATAGTATCATTCTCCGCTTCGGGAACCGACACCAGCAGGTCTGCGGTCAGGTGCACCGTGTCCCCGATGTACCCGGGCAGACCGTGCTCGGATACGGGCACGAACCGCCGGGCCCAGTGCTGGGTCCCGGAGTCAGCCGGCAGGGACAGCAGACCGAGCGTGCCGTCGTACGTGCCGCCTGATATCTCCCAGCCGTCGTTCGCACTCGGCTGCGAGGAATTGCGGGCAAGGTCCACCGGCTCCCGGGTCCCGAGCCGCATCCGGTGCACGCCCGAGACCGTATCGGTCACGCTCACGGCCACGGTGCACGCCACACCGGTCGCGAACCGGCTGCCCGAGTTGATGCTGATGCTCCCGACCGCAACCGAGGTATCGAACACCACAACTGTGCAGGTGTCGTCATACACCCCGACCGAACACGGCCCGGGGCTGAAACAGGAATCCCTGGCCTGGACGAGAAAGCGATATCTGCCGTCCCCGAACTGGAAGGACCAGCAGGTATCGGTAACCGAGCCGTCAAACCAGTCGGTCACTGCGCTGTCTTGCGGCACCGTGTCACTGATGCCGAACCAGTACTGGTGCACGCGGACTGAGTCGGCGGGCGTGGCACCGGACGTATCCTTCTCCCACGAGAAGGTCTGCAACTGCAACAGCACCAGCGGCACGTCCGAACGACCACCCGGTGGGATAACAACATCCAGCGTACCGGTAGGCATGTAGTGGACGTACTTGCGCTGCCAAGCCGAGTTGTCGTCCGTGCCGAGTTCCACGTAATCATCCTCAGGGTTGGCGGTTGCAGAAAACAGGCCCGAGCCGTGCAGCGACTCCGGCATGACCGGAAAGACGAGCCGCACCAGCATCAGGGTCGTCCCGCCGCCCTGGTCAATCGAGGTGTCCGGTGTTTGAACCTCATTCAGCAACACGCCGTTCCGGTAGAACCCCATTCCTCCGTACAGCGTGCCGGTATTGCCCGAGCCGGTATTCCTCACGCAGGCCGTCAACGTGCAAGCTCGACCGACCTGAGGCTGAGCCGGAAAGAACCTCAGGCTATCTAACACCAGGTCCGGCCGCGCCACGGTACCACTGACCGGCTCACAGAAGAACCTCGGCCGTGTCGACAGCTGTACGTCAAACCACCCATCCAAGGCTGCTGTGTCAATGGTCGTGGAATCCCCGTCCGTGTACGCGCAGTTCTCCCACTCCACATGTTTGACCCTCACCGGGATTCCCACGCCGATGGGAGGTGGCTCGGTTTCGAAGCTCCCAGGCCAACTGCGCCAGCCAACCCACTTCAGCTTCCCCGACGACGGATCATCGAATTCGTAGACTTGGACCGAATCGTCTCTGGGATCGCCCATCAGAACTGCGCGCCGAAAACGACTACCCGACAGCTCGCTTCGGGCCTGCTTGAAGCTGTAGAAAGACCGCCGCTTGACGTTGAACTCCTCGGTGAGGCAACCTGAGCTGTCTGTGCTTCCTGAGTCGCCGTAGTCGTGGAACGAGTACAACACAAAGCGATCGTATCCGCCTGCGGGGTTCGCGTGGCTGGCGAGTGCCGTCGCCGCTGTCTGACAGGCACCATCCGCCTGCCTCTTCCGGTCCGCCTCAAGTTCCTCAGGCTTGATGTGCCACCCGATCTCGGTCACCCACAGCTTGCCGAAGTCGCCGTTCTTGCGCATGACCTTCCGGATGGTCTCAGCGTCGGCTATGAAGTCGGAAGCAGAAAAGTACGAATCGTACTGATACGGATGCACAGACACGCCCTGCCAGAAAACGGTCGAGTCCAGCTCATTCAGCACGACATCGTAGAAGGTATCCAAGAACATACGACCGGATACCAGCCCTTGCCAGGCCGAGGACGAGTTCACTCGGTGGAATGCGCCCACGATAATGGTGTCGTTCTCGTGTCCATCGGCGGCTCGGATCAGGGTATCGGCCGTGATGCACAGACGAGCGTACAGCCTGACGAGTGGCCTGAGCCCGGCGCTCAGCGTATCATAGGCTGCAGACCTGTTGGGCCGCTTCCACCAACCCTTCACGCCCGGATGTGCCTGGCGGAAAGAATCGCTCCGGCAGGTATCATTGGGTTCATTCCATATTTCCCAGACATGGATGTCGGGGTAGTTCTCGACGACGCGCTCGACGTATCGCGCCCAGTAGTTAGTGTCGCTGTGGATGGCAGCAAATAGATTGCGAGGTGGGCAGGCCAAGTTCCAGGTGTCGTCAAGCGTGTCGAAGTAGGAGCTGGACCACTCGTAGCCTGTGCACCCTGACAGGTCGCCGAGGACTTGGCACCCGAGCGCGCTGTCGTAGTAGACATGCTCGGTGTCGTAGCCGGCGAAGTTGAACGAGGTGCGCGAGGAGTCAGGCTGGATCCACTGCCACGCGAGTCCAAACCGCGCCAAGCCAAAACCTATGTCTGAGGCATGTGCAACGAATCTATCCTTGTAGGTCTGGTTGTTCTTGTCGCTGGGGAATCCTGGCATTACTCCCCAGAATCTCGTGTCTGGAGGCTCCATAAGCCCCTCCACCCGTAGCGCCAAATCCCAGGTCTCGTGCTGGATGCCCCCGACGCTGAGACAGCCATACGCGTAGGTAGTGTCCCGCGGATCGTACGCGAAGCTGATTGCCGCACCGGTCGGCCTAGATACCACGACCTTGTACGACATCCCCCTGACCAGCTCGTGAGTCGGGTCGGTTTCGAGGTCGAAGTCCAACCACGCCCAGCACTTGGCGGCCTTCATGCCGTACTTGTAGGCCAAGCGGTGTGTCGGGTGAACCGCGTCAACGATGTCGACGTTGTAGCTCGACGTATCGACGGTGTCGCCAATCCAGACCGAGACGGCACAGAGTGAATCTACGACGTTCACCAGCGTCTGGCTTACGCCCTGTGCGCCTTGGGGCTGAGTCCCAATGCAGTTGCCGTAGGGTATCACGTCGTAGAACTTGTGGGCGCTGACCGCGACGGTCGCCAGGGAAACCAATAACCAAAGAGCCCTTCTCATCCTTTACCTCCTGTTGACTAGCACAACTCTGCCTGCGACATTGCCTTGC
>CBDUZK010000253.1:0-3131 GCA_965371675.1 uncultured bacterium
TACTTCACTTCGGCGAACCGGGGCCGGGCGAATACGACCTGGCCGACTTCGGTTTCGAGCGCGCCCTGGACAACGACTTCGATTTCCCGGCCCAGGAACCCGGCACCGTTTTCAACCACGACTTTGACTCCGCCTTCGAGGTAGCCGAGGCCTTCGCTTTTTTCCTTACCGCGCTTGGTGACGCGGAGGCGCAGCACGTTGCCGGAGAGGTACGCGGGTTTGAACAGGGCGTAGATATCGGCAGTGCTGACCGCGGGCAGGCCGTCGCAGGCGGCCTTGAGGTCGGCGTTGGCCGTGAGGAGCGTGGCTTTGTTGCGGCGCAGGGCGGTGATGAGCACGTCCTGGTCGGTCAGTTTCGCATCGAGCTTGACCGATACACCCTTGATTTTCTTCAACCGGGTGATGGTTTCGCGGGCGCGGTCAGCGAGGTGTTGTTCTTCCTCGGTGGTGCCGGCCGGGGGCTCGGGCAGAAGAAAGCGGCCGGTGACCAGGCCGAACTCGAGGAACCGGGCGATGCGCGGGTCCGCGAGGGTTTCGAGATCGATGATAAGTGTTCGTGGTTTGCGGAACAGCATCCAATCCTCCGTGGTCGGGGCCGGCCCGCAGCGCGACGGTCATCGAGCCACTCCAATGGTCTCGAGTGCTGCGCGGACCGAATCCACCCCGACAGTTTCGATCCCGGCGCTGGTTTTCAGTTTCTTTGTCAGGTTGCGCCGGGACATGATAACTCGGTCGAAGCCGAGCCGGGCCGCCTCGTTGAGGCGGGCATCGGCCCGGGATACGGAGCGTACTTCACCGCCCAGTCCGACTTCGCCGAAGAGCACCGTGTCCGCGGCAACCGGAACGTTGCGGACCGATGAGGCGAGGGCGGCGATGACGCTGAGATCTGCGGCCGGTTCCTGGACCTTGAGGCCCCCGGCCACGTTGAGAAAGACATCCTGACCCGCGGTAGCGACGCCGGCCCGGCGTTCGAGAACGCAGAGCAGCATATTGAGTCGGCGCTGGTCAAAACCGGTCGCCACGCGCTGGGGCAGGGCATAGGGCGTAGGCGCCGCCAGGGCCTGGATTTCGACCAGCAGGGGTCGAGTCCCTTCCATGGTGGCGGTGACCGCGGAGCCGGAAACGTCGGCCTTGCGGTCGGACAGGAAAAACCGGGACGGGTTGTCGACCTCGATCAGGCCGGAGTCACCCATCTCGAAGACTCCGATTTCGTTGGTGGAGCCGAAGCGGTTCTTGGCCGCGCGGATGATGCGGTACTGCTGGAACCGCTCGCCTTCGAACGACAGGACGGTATCGACCATGTGTTCAAGCGTCTTGGGACCGGCAATAGAACCGTACTTGGTAACGTGGCCGATAAGGATGGTCGTGATCGTGCGGGCTTTGGCGAGCCGCAGGAGTTCGGCGGTGCACTCCCGGACCTGGGATACGCTGCCGGGAGCGCTGGTGAGCCGGGCTGAGAACACGGTCTGGATCGAGTCGATGACGAGCAGGCCGGGTTGGACTTCACTCGTAGCTTCGAGGATTTCCTCCAGGCCGACCGCGCACAGCAGGTGGATGTTGTCGCCGCTGACGTTGAGCCGCTCGGCGCGGAGCCGGATCTGTTCCGCCGATTCCTCGCCGCTGACGTAGAGCAGTGTCGTGCCCTGTGCGGCCATGCGCGCGCACAACTGCAGGGTGAGGGTTGATTTGCCGATGCCGGGTTCGCCACCCATCAGCAGCAGGGAGCCGGGCACGAGCCCGCCCCCGAGCACGCGGTCCAGCTCGCCGATGCCGGTCGTGGTGCGCGAGGTGGCCTGGGATTGAACGTCGCTCAGTCTCACGGGTCGGGCCGGAACGAGGGCGGTGCGCCGGTTCTTTGCCGGCTGCTTCGGGGCGCGCTGTTCTTCGACGAGCGTGTTCCATTCCCCGCAGCCCGGGCAGCGACCGAGCCAGCGCGGGCTTTCGTGGCCGCAGTTCTGGCAGACGAAAAGGGAGCCTCTCATCTATCCCGGCAGGTAGTCGTCATCGCCGGCTTCGGTTTCCGTCGGTTCGGACACCTGCCGCAGGTACGGGTTCTCGAATCGCATGCTTTCCGCGAGGAACGTGAGTTTGAGGGTGCCGAGCGGGCCGTTGCGCTGCTTGGCGATGATGACGTCGGCGACGTCGTCGATTGTGTCATCGTCCGGTTTGTAGAACTTTTCCCGGTATAGGAGGATTACCAGGTCGGCGTCCTGCTCGATGGCGCCGGATTCGCGCAGGTCGGAGAGCTGGGGTCGCTTGCCGGGCCTGGCTTCGGGCGCGCGCGACAACTGGGAGAGGACCATGACCGGCAGGTTCAGTTCCTTGGCCATTGCCTTCAGGCTGCGGGTGATGTCCGATATCTCCTGTTGACGGTTGCGGTCGCGACGACCGGTGTGGTGAGCCTCCATCAACTGGAGGTAGTCGATGATGACGAGACCGAGCGGTACTTCGGCTCGAAGCCGCCGGGTGCGGGCCCGGATGTCGAGCGTGTTCAGGGACGGGGAGTCGTCGATGTGGATCTGTGTATCGGCGAGCGGACCGAGCGCGGCGGTGAGCCGCGAGCGATCCCGGCTGGACAGCATGCCGCGACGCAGGTTCTTCATCGAGACAGCCGCCTCGGCACAGATCAGGCGTTGAACCAGGGCCTCGGTCGACATTTCGAGGCTGAACAGGGCAACCGGGGTCTTGCCGTGCAGGCTCGCGTTGACCGCGATGTTCAGGGCGAGCGACGTCTTGCCCATCGAGGGCCGGCCGGCGACGATAATCAGCTCGCCTTTCTGGAGGCCGGAGGTTCGTTCGTCGAGGGCGTGGAAGCCGGTTTCGATGCCGGTGATGAGCCGTTTCTCGCGCATCGCCTGCTCGATGCGCTCCATCTCGACCATGAGCAGGGATTTGACCTGTTCAAACCCCTTGCGGGTGCCGGCCTGGCGAATCTCGAAGATTCTCTGCTCGGCTTCGTCGAGCAGTTCGTGGGCGCGCCGGCCCTCATCGTAGCTCTGCTGAACGATGTCGGTGGCGGTCTGGATAAGCTGGCGCTGGATTGACTTCTCGAGGATGAGCCGGGCGTGTTCCTCACAATGAGCCGCGGTCACGACCGCGTCGAGCAGGCCGGACAGGTACGGCATGCCGCC
>CBDUZK010000254.1:0-3130 GCA_965371675.1 uncultured bacterium
GCCCGGCGGTCCACGACGCGCTCGCGGCGGCGGAGACGATCTCCTCGCGCCACGGCGCGGAGGCCGAGGTCGTCGACATCCGCACGCTCGTGCCGCTCGACATGGCGCCCGTGCTCGACTCGGTCCGCAAGACCGGGCGCTGCATCGTCGTCAGCCAGTGCACGAGCACCGGGAGCTTCACCGGCGAGATCGCCTCGCGCATCATGCAGGAGGCGTTTGACTGGCTCGACGCGCCGGTCGCGCGCGTCGGCGCGAAGGACGGCATCGCGCCGCAGTCGCACGTCCTGGAGAAGGCGTTCCTGCCCAACGCGGACGACATCGTTCGCGCGGCGGAGGAGATCGCGGGCATCGGACGGTAGACGACCCGCGCGTGCTGGCGGACAAGGAACAGAGGTCATGGCGAACGCTGTACTTATGCCGAAACTCGGCCAGACGGTCGAGCAAGCCGCCATCGTCAGGTGGCACAAGAAGGAAGGCGACGCGGTCGCGCAGGGCGACGTCCTGTTCGAACTCGAGACCGACAAGGCCGTCCTCGAGGCCGAAAGCTTCTGCGACGGCACGCTGCTCAAGATACTCGTGCAGGAAGGCGTCGAGGTGCCGGTCAGGACCGTCGTCGCCTACGTGGGCGAAGAGGGCGAAGCCGTACCCGATGCGCCTCCGCCGCCCAGGCCGGCCGCGCCCATGCCGGCCGCAGCCACGCCGACAGGGTCGACCGCAGCAAGCGCACCGGCCCGCGGGGCGGCGGGGGCGGGCCCGGCGGCGAACAGCTCGAAGGCGAGGGCGAACAACGCATCTGCGGCGAGAATCGCGGTCGCTTCATCGTAGCGCCGGTGCAGACTCGGCTTCCCCCGCCGGAAGTCATCATCATCCATGCTCGGCAGGTCGTCATGCACCAGCGAGAACGCGTGGATCATCTCAATCCCGGTGCAGAACGGCCGGATGCTCTCAAGCCCGTCACCTCCGGCCGCCCGGTACGCTTCGAGCGCAAGCACCGCCCGGACCCGCTTGCCCCGGCCCAGGACCGCGTACCGCATCGCCCTCGCCAGCACGCCGGGAACATCCCGGCCCAGCCGCAGGTCGGCAACGAGCCACCGGTTGACCAGCCTGCGGTCCTCGGCGACCGTGCGCCGCAAAGCACCGGCCGTCAAACACCACCTCGCGCTTCCGCGGCGCGTACCGTGTTGTGCAGCAGCATGGCAACTGTCATCGGCCCGACGCCACCCGGCACCGGCGTAATCGCCGATGCGACCCGGACCACGCCCGCGAAATCAACGTCACCGACCAGACCATCCTCGGTCCGGTTGGTGCCCACGTCGATGACGACCGCCCCGGGCTTGACCATATCCGCGGTCACTAACCGGGGACGGCCCACCGCAACCACCAGGATGTCGGCGGTTCGACACACGACCCCGAGATCAGGCGTGCGGGAATGACACACGGTCACGGTCGCGTCGCCCCGAGCCCCCTTCAGCAGCAACAGGTTGGCCAGCGGCTTGCCGACCAGCTCGCTCCTGCCGACAATGACCACGGAACGCCCGGCAATCTCGACATCGCTGCGCACGAGCAGTTCGACAATCCCGGCCGGGGTCGCGGGAACCAGGTGTGGCCGCCCGGCCAGGAGCCGCCCGAGGCTCACCGGCGTCAACCCATCCGCGTCCTTGTCCGGGGAAATCGCGTCCATCACCGAGCCGGAATCGATCCCGCCCGGCAGCGGCAGTTGCACTATCATCCCGTGCAGACGGTCGTCGCCATTCCAGCGCTCGACCTGCTCAACCAGTTCCTCGCGTCGCACGTCATCCCCGAACCGCACAATCTCAACATCAATCCCGACCCGCGCGCCCGCACGCTGCTTGCTGCGCACATAGATCTCGGACGGCGCGAAGCCGCCGGCCAGGACGATACCGAGACCGGGCACGATACCCCGGGCCTTCAGTCTTGCCGTCCGTTCCTTCACTTCGCGACGCACGGCCCTGGCAATCGCCTTGCCGTCGATAACCACTGCCTCAGTCCTCATCCGTTGCTCCTGTAAAACATGACAGACGCCACGTCGAGCCCGGTCGCTCGTGGCGTTATGGTGATTGGCCCCGGTTCAGATACACAGGGCCAGTCGGACATACTGGCGGTATCAAGCATCATCAAAGGACATATCTTCTACGGCGGCGGCCTCCTTTCGTTCGCTTACCCTAGATTGTGGCGTAAAAAGACTCGGACGTCAACATGCGCGCTACCCTCCCGGCTCGATTGCGACGAACATCCGGGTCCCCTGCCGCAGCAGGCGCACCAGCACCGCCTTCCCGCCCTTGGCGAGCCCGACGGCCGTCCTCCCGAAATCACCGGCACCGCGCACACCCTTGCCGTCCAGTTCGAGGATGATATCACCCGGCCGGATGCCGGCGTCCGCGGCCGCACTCCCGGACGCGACGCTCTCGACCAGCACCCCGGCGGTAACGCTCGCCTCCCGCGCCTCGCTGTCACTGAGACCACGCACCGACAGGCCGAACCACTCTTCCGGCTCGTCTTCGACCGGTGCCGCCGCGGTCTCCGTGTCGGGGAACTCGACCAGCTTGACCTTCTTGATCAGGCGCTTGTCACCGCGGACGATTGAGAATGAAACCTTTGTGCCAGG
Organism: uncultured bacterium; assembly: GCA_965371675.1. Lineage (GTDB taxonomy): Bacteria > Hydrothermota > Tepidihabitantia > Tepidihabitantales > Tepidihabitantaceae > DSBX01. Next base: position 2,627 of record CBDUZK010000254.1, read on the forward strand.
TGCGAACTCGGCGACCAGTCGCCGGAACTGCTCCAGGTCGGTTACCGGCTTGCCGTCCACCTTGACGATAACGTCACCCGCCTTCAAACCCGCCTTCTCCGCCGGCATGTCCTTCAGCACCTCGCTCAAGAGCACACCATCCGTACTCTCAAGCCCCATCGCGTCGCGCAATGCCTCGGTGACCGGCTGGGGCCGGACGCCCAGGAATCCGCGAATGACCCTGCCGTGCTCCATCAACTGCATCGTGACCGACCGCACCATGTCCACCGGGACCGCGAACCCGACCCCGACGTTCGCCCCGACCGGGGACCGGATTGCGCTGTTGATGCCGATCAGCTCACCCCGGATGTTCACCAGGGCCCCGCCCGAATTGCCCGGGTTGATCGAAGCGTCGGTCTGGATGAAATCCTGGTAGCTCGGCCCCTCCTGCAGCGGGATGCCGGACCGTCCCTTGGCCGACACCACACCGACCGTCACGGTGCTGCGCAGGCCGAAGGCATTGCC
>CBDUZK010000255.1:0-3105 GCA_965371675.1 uncultured bacterium
AGGAACCCGAGCAGACCCCCGAGCCCGAGGCTGAGCAACGCTACCCCGTTGAGCGGAAAGACCGGCTGGGGGAATACCGAGGCGACCGTCAGCCAGAGGATTGTCACGAGCAGCAGGGCGACCGCGCCGCCGAGCAGCCCCTGGAAAGTGCCTTCGAGGATGAACGGGGCGCGGACCATGGCCCGGGTGGCCCCGACCAGTTCCATGATCTCGATTTCCCGGGACCGGGTGAGGATTGACGTTTCCACGGCCTGGAACACTACGAACGCGACCGAGAGCGATACGAGGATGAGGATGCCGATGGTGATACCAATGGCGACCCGGAGGAGCCGGTCGAGTCGCGCGATGTCTTCGCTGCCGGACCAGGCTTCGGTGACCCCGGGCAGCAGCGCGATCTTCCGCTCGATTGCCGCGAGCCGCTGCGGGGAAGCGGCGCCGGGCGCGAGCGTGGCGCGGATTGAGGCGGGCAGCGGGTTGGTTTCGAGGGCCTCGACCAGCGAGGCGTCGTCGCCGAGTTCGGCGGTGAGTTCGGCCAGCGCGTCGTCGCTCGAAACGTACCGGGTGGCCCGGATGCCGGAGATGTGCCGGATGCGGGACTGGAGGTCGGTCGGGTCCACGCCGGGCGCGAGGAAGACGTGGACTTGAATCTGCTTCCGGGTGGCGTTGACGACCGTCGTCAGGTTCAGGGCGACGACCGCGAACACGGCGAGCAGGCTGAGGCAGACGGCCTGGACCGCGGTCGCCATCAGGAATGAGCCGAGGTTGCGCGTGATGGCGCGCCAGGTTTCCCGCAGCACGTACCTAGCCCTCGTCACGCACCACCCTTCCTGCATCCAGCGTTACGCACCGCCGGCGCGAGCCGAGGGCTAGGTCCGCATCATGAGTGGCCATGATGACGGTCGTGCCGCGGTAGTTGATGTCCTTCAGGGTATTGAGAATGTCGGCCGAGCCTTTCGGGTCGATATTGCCGGTCGGCTCGTCGGCCAGCAGGAGTTCGGGTTCCTTCACGAACGCGCGGGCGATTGACGTCTTCTGCTGTTCTCCGCCGGACAGCTCGTGCGGGTATGCGTCCCGGCGGTGGATGATGCCGAGCTGGGTCATGGTTTCCTGGATTCGGCCGGGCACGAGGTCCGGGTGGGTCCCGACCGCCCGCAGGACGAACTCGAGGTTCTCGTACGCGGTCCGGTCGGCCAGCAGCTTGAAGTCCTGGAACACGATGCCGATGCGTTTGCGCAGCCGGGGCAGTTCGTTGGCCTTGATGTTGTCCAAGTCGTGCCCGAGGACCCGGATGCTGCCGGCGTCGGCCCGGTCGGCACCGTAGAGCAGGCGCAGCAGGGTCGTCTTGCCGGACCCGGTCGCGCCGAGGATGAAGACGAAGTCGCCCTTCTCGACGCGGAAGCTGATGTCGGTGAGGGCCGGCCACGACCCGCCGTAGACGCGGGATACGTCGTTGACCTCGATTGCGGGACCGGCGTCGGATTCGACCATCGGGTCGCGTTCGTTCATCTGACGTACCACCGGGCCAGGTAGGAGAGCGCCATCACCCCGTCCTTCGGCCCGATTTTCTTGCCGACGGTGCGGGCCTTGTAGCTGATCGGGACTTCGGCAATCCTGGCCCCGCGCCGGAGCAGCTTGGCGGTGATCTCCGGCTCGATTTCGAACCGGTTCGCGCCCAGGTCGAGGGCCTGGAAGAGCGGGCGGCGAATCACCTTGTAGCAGGTTTCCATGTCGGTAATCCGTCCCCCGTAGAGCGCGTTGGTCAGGAACGTCAGGAAGTAGTTGGCGAGCTTGCTGTGGAACAGCCACTTGTTGTCGCGGTTGCGGAACCGCGAGCCGTAGACCGCGTCGATTCCCGGGTCCGCAAACGGCGCGAGCAGGCGCGGGTAATCGTCCGGGTCGTATTCGAGGTCCGCGTCCTGAATCAGGACGATGTCGCCGGTCGCGTGTTTGAGCCCGGTCCGGATACCGGCGCCCTTGCCTCGGTTGACCGGGTGCGTGAACACCCGGATTCCCGGGATTGTGCGCAGCACTTCAAGCGTGCGGTCCGAGGAGTGGTCGTCGACCACGAGGATTTCCTTTTCGACCGGGACCTGTTTGACGCGGTCGACAATCCGGGCCACCGACTTCTCCTCGTTGTAGACCGGGATGATGACCGTGAGTTTCATGAGCAGCACGCGGCCGCGCGGAGCGGCAGCCATTCTTCTTCCCGGCGGAGTGATTCGGCAATGGCGGAGAGGCACGACACGACTTTGCGGCCGAGGCGTCCGTCGCTCTTCGGCGCAGTCCGTTCCAGCGAGCAGCGGATGAAGTCGCGGCAGAGTCGGGTGAGCGGGAGGTCTTCCTGTCGGGGAGCGGCGACGGTTTCGTCAAGGGTCGCGGTCCGGTCGGTCCCGGTCACCGTGAACCGTCGCACCCGGCGGGTCGGGCTCCATTCGACCGAGCCGGACATGTGCAGCCCGTTTTCGTATTGCAGCTCGAACCCGGCCCCGGTGTCGGACCGGCGGGCCCGGACCCGGGCCGGGGCGCCGAACAGGTGGATTGCCATCGCGATGTCATGCGGCGCGAGGTCCCGGAGCGGGTCGGAGCCTTCGCGTCCCCGTGACGTCCGGTGGCTGTGGATTTGCAGCGGGCGGCCGAGTTCGCCTCCGGCGACCCGCGCGGCGAGTCGGTCGAACCGGGGATTGTAGATTGTGTTGTGCCCGACGCCGAGGATGAGCCCGCGGGAGTCGGCCAGCGCGACCAGTCGGTCGGCCCCGGCCGGGTCCGACACCATCGGTTTCTCGACCAAGACGTCGATGTCCGTTTCCAGGCATTGCACCGCCAGGGCCTGGTGGGTGTGGTCCGGGGTCGAGATGACGACCGCGTCCGGCTTGCCGTTCGCCAGGAGTTTGTCGAGTGACGAGTGGGCCGCGATTGGTACGGCCCGGGCGCGAACTTCGGGGTCCGGGTCCACGACCGCGACGACCCGGCAGTCCGGGAGCCCGGCCAGGGTGTGGACGTAGTTGGTGCCCCAGCGGCCGGCCCCGATGACCGCGACCCGGAGCGGGCGTCCTAGCTTTTCGGGCTGTGTTTCCGGAACCACTCGATTGTGTGCTTGAGGCCGGT
>CBDUZK010000256.1:0-3072 GCA_965371675.1 uncultured bacterium
CTCGTCGGTCTGCGTGCTCAGCGCGTCCAGGACCAGGTACCACACCGACAGGTCGAACAGCCCGAGCCCGACCACCACCAAGCCCATCACCATCCCGGCCGAGAACGCCACCCGCAGACCCGAGTTCAGGCTCTGCTTTGCGGCCCAGGTCGTCCGCGCGCCCGACCGCACGCCGACCGACATCCCGATGAAACCGGCCAGGCCGGAAAAGATGCCGCCGGTCAGGAACGCGAACGGCACGAATATCACCTGGCTCCCGGTGAACGCCAGGATGAGCAGAAGCACGAACACCACGCCGAAGAACAGGCCGACGCCCTTGAACTGCTGCTTCAGGTACGCAATCGACCCTTCCTTCACCGCCTTCGCGACTTCCTTCATCGGCTCGGTCCCTTCGCTGTACCGCATGTTCCGCAGGGCAAGGAACAACGCGAACGCCAGCGCGACCACCGAACCGATCGGAGCAATCCAGAACGCAGAACTCATCAAGACTCCTTTCTTACGCAAACAACGTCCCCCGACCCGAAAGCCGGAGGACCGGTCGAATTCCCTCAAATGACGGCTCAGTGTATGAACCCGCCCCGGGAAGTCAACCTTTCTCCGACCGGTCTCAATGACCCGCACCGCACCGCCACACGAAGGTTGACACGGCCCGCTCCCGGTGCACAATCCCGAAGGAGACTATCAAATGGCACAACGTATCAACTCGGTCTACGCGTTCGAAGACACGCTCATCGCCTGCGCGGTCGGCGACCACGGCCTGCTGCTGACCTCGACCGACGGCGGCGCAACCTGGCGGCGCAAACCGGTCCCGACCGAAGAGGACCTCTACACCGTCCTCTTCCCCGGGCAGAGCGAAACCGGCTACGCCTGCGGAAGCCATGGCACCCTGCTCAGGTCCGACGACGAAGCCGAAACCTGGCGCGCGCTCGACTCCGGCACCGACACCGACCTCCGCGCGGTCAAGTTCCCGATTACGCCCCGGGCCGGGTTCGTCGCCGGGGACCACGGACTCATCATGCGTACCGATGACGGCGGCAACACCTGGGACAACTGCCCCACCGCCACCGACGAGAAACTGATGGACCTCAACTTCCCCGCGGACGAAACCACCGGGTACGCGGTCGGCCTGAACGGCACCATCCTCAAGACCACCAACGGCGGCGCGATGTGGTTCCCCCAGTCCGGCAACGTCGAAGGCCTGATGCCCCGCACCCACATCACCGCGGTCCACTTCCCGGCCGACGATCTCATCGGCTTCGCCACGACCAACCTCGGCACCGTGCTCTTCACCTCCAACGGCGGCGAGTCCTGGAAGCCGCAGCCGATGGAGTTCGCCCTGCCCCCGCTCTACTCGCTCGACGTCCGGCACGACACCCTCGGCGGCTTCGCGGTCGGCGCGAACGGCACCCTCGTCGGCACCACCGACGGCGGCAACACCTGGCTCCGCTACACCACCGGCACCGAGGCGGACCTCTACTCAATCCGCTTCTACGCGGACGGCACGGTCGGCATCATCACCGGCGACGAACTCACCCTGCTCCAGACCCAGGACAACGGCAACACCTGGGCCCAGGCCGCAATCGACTGACCCGGCCTGCCTGCGGGTCCAAGCTTCCCTCCTCCGCCGGCCCGTCTCCTGTCCTCGTTCGCCAATCTTCAATCTCCAATCTAGAATCCAGAATCTCCACCTGTCACCCGGCACAGGTCCCCGGATTACTCCCCGGAAGGGTCCCCGGACGAGTTGGAGACGTCTCCGGACAGGCTGTAGACATCCCCAGACGGGCTGGGGAAGACAGCTTGATACAACCTACGTCTTGGAATAGCACGTAGTTAGTCGCTAGAGCAAGCCTGGGAGGTCTTCTAGCGGACCTTCACCACGCGGCTCAGCGCACCCGTGACCAGATGGACCGTGTACACCCCGGGCGCAAGATGCCGCACATCGTTCTCACCCCTCTGAAGCTGACAGACCTGCCGGCCGCCGGTGTCGTACAATCGGCCCTGCTCGGCCACGCTCAACCTGCCCCGCGTCAACGTCGCGGCAGGATAGACCGGCCTGGTTCTCTCCGGCTCCTCCGCAATCCCGACCACATCCCTGATGACGTAGACGTACTGACTGCCGTAGTGACCGACGTAGACCCGACCTTGAACCGGAGACCGTACCATCACAGCAGGTACGTCCCCGACGGGCATCGTCTTCAGGATCCTCGTTCCGTCCCCGGCGATGACGGTCACAATGTCATCGTGGTTCGCGCAGTACACCAGGTCGGTCACCTGGCTCCAGAGCAACCCCCGAGGACCACGGTTGATGGGCAACACTGAAACCACGGTGTCTGCGACAGCATCGACAGAATACAGGACGTGCAGGCTAAGGCCATCCTCAACTCCCAGCAACACCAGGCTGTCCCGGGGATTCTCGGTCATTGACCAGACACTGGCCCCCTGTGGCAGCGCGATCTCAGCGACCACCGTGTCGCCGACACCATCGATAACCGTCACGGCCTCGTGGCTCTCGGCGTAGAACTTGCCCGCGGCCGCTGAATAGTATCCACATTCAGGGTTTGTTCCGAGCGGAATGGTCCTGATGACCTGATTCGTACCGATGTCCACAATAGACACCGATTCGCCGTCATGGTTCAGCACATACAGCTTCCGGTGCCGGCCGTTCACGTACATCTTCAGCGGGTAACCGCTCACCGGTATTTCGGCAACCAGCGAATCCTGCGTGCAGTCAAACACCGCCACCACATTGCGCTCCGGGCACGACACGTACAGCTTGTCCCGCATTCCCTCCCAGACTACGTACTTGGCCCAGTCCAACGGTAGGGCCTTGATACGCCGGTGCGTCCGGCCATCTATCACCGCCAGTGAATCCGCGTCGAGGCCAAAAGTCAGGTATGCCTTCTGGTCAATGGAGTCGTAAACGCAGTAGCGTGGCCACTGGATGATCCAAGTCTCGACTACCTCATTGGTCGCGCAGTCGACGGCGAAGAAGATGCCGTCTCGATACTGACAACTGCCGTAGACTACGTCCTCGCGTGGGTTGTACGCCATGCTGCCTACCCACGCCCCACC
>CBDUZK010000257.1:0-3066 GCA_965371675.1 uncultured bacterium
CCTACGTCATCTGCAAGTTCAACAGCGCGCTGTACGTCATCCGGGACACGACCGGTATGGGCGTGGCGGAGTTCCCAGCCTCGTCAAACCCCACCAGGGCGCGGCGCGCGGTCGTGAACGGCACGCTCGAGTTGGCCGGCCGGGAGCAGGCAATACTCTTCGACATCACCGGTCGGAAGGTCATGGACCTGCACCCCGGCCCGAACGATGTCCATGGGCTGGTACCCGGGGCGTACTACGTGCGGCGCCCGGGGTACTGCCGAAGCGAAAGGGTGGTGATCCTGAGGTGATGCTGCGCGGAAAGGAGGGCTCATGCCTTAGGCTTTGCACGCGAGTGTCTCGGCTTGTACGAAAGCCAGACAAAGCACACTGTCCGCAATGCGCCCCGGCTCTGGGGCGGAACTGACTGGAGGATTATGATGAAGCCGAAGATAGAGCTACGTTACGTCATGCTGGCAGCCCTGGTGCTGCCGGCCTTGACCCTGGCGGGGACCTATGGCTGGGCCTGGCAGGCATCGGAGCTCGTCCAGAATGTGGTGGTTAGCGATGATATGTTCCTGACCAGCAACAACGGTACCCGTGCGCAGGCGATGGCCGCTGACGATGAAGACAATGCTGCGAGCAACATCGTCTATCTGGAGGCCGAGGATGTTGGCGAGCCCGGGATGGTCTACAATGTCATCTACTATCCGGGGCACACTTCCGTGCAATGCATGCCTGCCTCAGATGCGGTTGGACGCCGGCCCTGCGTGGCTCACAATCTCGACGCAGGTGGGTCTGCGCTCAAGCACGTCGCGTGGCGCGAAGGTGCCAAGAAGGCCAGGTGCGCCTCCGCCGAGATTTGGCATGAGGATGACAACTGGCCCTTCCGAGAGCAGGTCGGAGATACCCTTGAGTCCTGGGACGTGGCGGTCGCCGCGTCACAGTGGGGTATGCTCGAGGTCGTGTACGTCTGCTACGTGGCGGACCCGCGTCCCCCGACCGGTCAGGAAGGCATCTGGTGTCGCCGTTCAACTAACGGCGGCGAGACCTGGTCAGGCGGGGTGCAGGTCGTGAGCACCACCGAGGTGAGCAACGTGGGCCAAGTCGCGGTCGAGGCCGTCCCGAACGACGGCCGGGTCTACCTTGCGTTTCACTACACGGAGAGTGGCACGCACAAGGTCGCATTCCATATGTCGGATGATTATGGGACGACCTGGGATCTGAAGCAGACCTGGTCCGATGCCAAGAAGCCGTGCATTGCGAGTCGGCGCGGGGACATCTGCGTCGCCTGGGTCGACCCCGATGTGGAGCATAGCAAGATCTGGCTTTCCTGGTCCGGCAACTCCGGCGAGGACTGGCGTGCCGCGACACAGTGCTTGTCCTATCACCGGGATGAGTACTGGGCGTACGACTCTCCCAGTGTCTTCATGATAGAGGACGACGCCCCCGGGCCCAGGCAGCGTCGCATGAACAACGTGGTCGTCGCGTCGGAGTTGAGTGCCGACGATGACTGGTGGCTGTCTGTCACCCACCTCAGGCTGAAGACGTTGGACCCACACCTACACCCCGCTATCTGGGCATCGTATGGAGAGCACTGGCTAAGCGAAGAGGAGGGCGACGTCGCGGAGAACTGCAACCCGTGCGTCGCAATGCTTGAGGACGACCCGGAGGGCTGGCTTCATAGAGCTCGGGTCGTGTGGATGGATGATGATTCCGATAACTGGATCTACGCAAACGACGCAGACTGGGTGATAACGGCCCACCACGTCCTGCCTCCCATCGCGTCCGATGGGACCGGCGGCCGCCTGAGGCGAGGGGCAGACGGGACAGTGCATTACACCGCCAGAGCGGGTGCCAACGTCCACGGCGGCAGGGCGAGGTCGAACCGGTTTCTTGAACCTGTGCTCGTGGAGGCAGGCGAGTTGCCTGCGTTGGCGCTGGATGGCGATGGCATGCGCTGGGTCGCTTATGTGCGGCTGGATACCGTCTGGTGCAAGATGCCAGGCTGCATGCCTGAGGCCGTGTACCCCGGCAGCTCCGCTCTTCCGCCCGGGCAGCCGTCAATCACGATGTACCCGATCAAGGATAACGGGGACTATGTGGCGGCGCTGTCGTTTGCGGTGTATGACTCGGCCGGCGAGGATTCCCGAATCATGTGCGCCCAGGGGAAGGAAGGTAGCGTCCTGCTGGACACGGTCATCAACAACACGTCGGCCCTGACCGAGAGCCTCCCGAGTATCAACGTCGATTCGGACAGCACTCTGTTCGTAGTATGGCAGTCGGACGATGCGATTGTGGAGAAGGACATGGACTTCCACCCGGGCTGCTGGACCGCACACGGGGATACCTGGAGCACTACCGCGGTCCTCAGCGCGGACGGCATCCACTCGTCTTCCCGAGTGGAGGGAAGCATCCTGTACGCGGTCTGGCGTGAGGAAGAGGAAGTCGGCCCGACCACACTCCGCACCATCAAGGGCAAGAGCTACAGCTTTGCCGGCACGTGGGCCGGGTGGCAGGACGACGGGACCGCGAGTGAGAGCGACACGCTGGTCAAGACCAACCCGGTCTATGCCGGAGCAGGTGTCACGGTCTGGCAGGAGTTGGTGTCCGGCAAGTGGCGCATCATGGGCGAGGTCCGGGGCGACACGGTGACCCTGGTCTACTCGGATTCGAGCGCATACCACCCGCATGCGGTGGCCGAGTCGAGTGCGATTTCGCCCAGTATCGATCAAGTCAGAGTGTCCGTGCTTTTCACCGATGGCGTAGTCTTTGAGGTCGACAGTGCGGTCTACGATACCGGCAAGACCAAGTTCGTTGCCTGCTCGCTCAACGTATCGAACGCGGGCAGCGATGCGACCATCAGCAACAACGGCAGGAAGCTGCTGCGCAAGGACGGCTCCGATTCCCTGTTCGCGGTCTACGCCGATGCCAGCAACAGCATCATGTATGGGCGGTCCGCGGACGGCAGCGAGTGGACCCGGGAGGAGGTGGCCGCTGACGGGGTGTTCCCGGCTGTCTGCGAGGACGGTACCGGGACACGCTGGGTCGTCTATTGGGACCGCGAACCGGACCCGAGCGGGTTCA
>CBDUZK010000258.1:0-3060 GCA_965371675.1 uncultured bacterium
ATACACCCCGGGACGAGCAAACCCACTCAGCACAACACAATCCTGACCCACCTCTCGGCAACACCCAACCCGCCGCCCGGCCGCATCGTACACCCGGACACTCGCGGCCCGACCCGGATTGACCGCCACCACGACGCCCCGGCCCGAAACGAAGCGCACGCCAGGCACGTGACACCGCTCGCCCGAAACCAGAACCCCGGACCGCATCGGGCGATACGAGATCACTGCCTCGGGGTCGTAGCACCACAACTCGCAATACGGTCCACCCTTCAACGCAAACGCGCCCTCACCCCCGCAGGCCAGTGCACTCCCCCGTCGCACCCCATGTCGGTCCGGTCCGAAAGGCAGGTCGTCAAGCTGCACCCACGCGTCGGCACCCGGGTCGTAGTGCCAGAACTCACGCGTCGACCGGCCCTTCAGCGCATAGATACCGCCGGACGGGTCGCTCGCGAGCACCGCACCCTTGCCGCTGCGTCGGTTCAGACCCGAGCGGCTCGCTCGCGGCAGATTCGCACGCTCGAACCAGGCATCCTGCCCCGGCACGTACTCGTAGAACTCATCACTCCCGCCCTTCAGACAGAACACCCGGCCCTGGAATACACACAACGCAGTCCCGTGCCGGCACTCCCGACCTTCGGGTCCGTGCGGCACCGGCCGCCGCGCGTGCCAGCGGTCGTAGCCGACCAGATACTCCAGGAACTCAAGCGTCCCCGAACCCTTCACCATGAACACCCGGTCCGTATCCCCGGCCACGAACGCCAACCCGGTCCCGTACCGCACTGGCCGCGTCCCATCGGGCAGAGATCGACACGTCTCCCACGAATCCCGGCTCACCGAGTATCGCCAGAACTCCCGCGTCACCCGGCCCTTCAACGCATACACGAAATCCCCTCCGTCGTAGCACAGAGCCGCGCCATCCCGCACGGGTTTGTCACCCGGAATCGGTGCCAACTCGGTCCATGAATCCGACCCGGGCGCGTACGCATACCACGCATGCGACCGCCGGCCCTTGAACGCGTGCACCAGTGTTCCGGCCGCGACCAGGGCCCCGCCTCGACCGGTCCGCTTGCCGTCCGACGCGCGCGGCACGTCAGCCCGCCGGACCCACGCGGACCGAACCAGGGACTCCACCACCACGGAAGCGCGAGCCGTGTCGTTGCCCGGGACCATGTCGCCCGGAAACGCAACCGTCGCGGTCAACTCATACTGACCCGCTTGTGCATCCCAGACAGCAAACTCGACTATCGTATCCCGGCCCGGGGCCAGCATCACTTCGAGCGAATCCTCAAAGCCAGGGCCGACCGGGACAATCCGGACCCGCACGGTCATTCTCCCGTCCTCATTGCCCGGGTTGGAAAACCGGACCCGGGGCCGAACCGCACCCGGTGCAATTGCACCACGCGGGACCAGTATCGAATCCGCCGCCGCGTCCACCACCCGCACAAACGTACTCCCCAAAACCGGCCCGACCACCGTGCCGGCGGGTGCAAGCCGCAGCGAACACCGTAGCGCCTGCAACCCTCGCTCACGCGCCGCCCACTCGCGGAACTCCAGTATCGTGTCTTCACCGGCGGGCAACACCTCGACGCGCAGTGAATCCGCATACCCATCGGCAATGACAAACCCGGCCGCGAAGCTCACTGCCTGGGCCCCGTGATTGTGCACCGCGACCCCGGGCCGCACGACATCTCCCGAATCCACAGCCAGGCCAGGCGCGGTGATGGCCGTTATCCACACGTCGCCTCTGTGGAGCGTGAACCGAACCGACGCGGTATCGTTCCCCGGCACCATGTCTCCAGCAAATCCCAGCGAGCACAACGCGAGGTACGACCCCTCGGTCCCACACCACACCGGGAACTCCACCGCGCATGTGGAACCCGGCTCGAGTTCCACCCCGACACTCTCGTCGTACACCACGGATGAATCCTCACGCAGAATCCGAAACCGAATCGCGAACTGCGCCGTGTCGTTGCCCGGATTGCAGACCCGCACCTGCGGCACCACCGTATCCGCGGCGAGCGCACCCCGAGGCGCAACGATGCTGTCCACCGCGACGTCGCGGACGATAACGAAAGTGCTACCGTGCATGACGCTGGACACGATACTCTCGGGCACCACGAACAGGGAACAGGCTATCTGCTGCCAGCCGCGGTGCAGGGCTTGCCATTCCCGGAAGGTCACAATCCTGCTGAAATTAGGGCGCAGATCCTGAACGAAGACCGAGTCCATGTAGTCGCTGCCGATGCCGAACCGGGCCCACAGGTCGAGCGGCCATCTGCTGTAGTTATAGATGCGGATTCGCGGCCAATAGGAATACCCGGAATCAACCTGTCTTGGAGGCGAAGAACCCATGATGTACACGTCGTAGGGGGGCACGTCGAAAGCCAACGAAGTGGTGTCGTTCTCCGGGTGCAAATCTCCCTCCACTGCCACGGAGCATCGGGCTGTGAAGCTCCCGACCCAAGCCCGCCATTGCGGGAACACAACGCTGGAATCACTGCCGGGTTCGAGGTCTACGGATGTTGATTCGGAGTAGACGGTATCGTTCGATTCGCAGATGCGCATGAACACACGCACATTCGCGGCCTGGTTGCCCCGGTTGGTGATGCGCGCTTCCGGGCTCACCCAGCCAATCCGGTTGACGGGCTGCGGGGATAGGATGCTGTCCGCCGAGACGTCGCGCACGACGACGAAGAACGAATCGCGCACGAAGTCGTTTTGTCGCCACGTGTCATCGGACACCCATGTGGAACAAGTCAGCGAATGCCACCCGGGTCCGGGAAAGAAGATCTGGGCCAGTTCCAGATCGAGGGTCTCCCCCGCGGCCACGTCGACCTGCAGCAGCTCAGAGTGATCATCAACGCGGAACCAGAACGGCGCGTGTTCGGTCGTCTCGCCGTGATTGGCAACTCTGCACGACACGCGAACGGGAACGCCCGAGTCAACTTCACGCGGTGGGGAAGTGAAGCCGAGCACGGCCATATCTCTGGCGATGCCCTGCCTGCGGCAGTAGACGTCAGGATGGCCGGTCTGGCTGTTCCGCTCGTCCGTCCACACAAC
>CBDUZK010000259.1:0-3059 GCA_965371675.1 uncultured bacterium
CGCCGGGTGGGGGCCGACGTGTACGGTCGGCGTTCCGATGACCAGCGTGGCGGCATCGACCAGGGCGATTGCGAGCTTGCCGAGGTCGGTCGTGGAGAGTTCAAACCGCTGGACCTCGATGCCGCGCTCGGCCAGCGCGCCGGTCAGGTGCGCTACCATGGCTTCGGTGCTGCCGTGCATCGAGATGTAGGGTATGACGACGAGGTTCGATACGCGGTCGGAAATCCAGTCCCGGTGGGCATCCAGGATGAGGCTGGGCTTGTCGTGGATCGGACCGTGGCTCGGAGCGATGAGGTCGAACTCCAACTCCTCGACCTTCTTCATGTTGGCCCGGATGGTCGACCGGAACGGCATCATTATCTCGGCGTAGTAGCGCTTGGCCGCTTCGTAGACGTACGGGTTGTCACCCGCGAACAGCTCCGAGGTCGCGAGGTGGGTGCCGAAAAAGTCGCAGGTGAACAGGATTCTCGCTTCCGGCAGATGGGTCACCATCGTTTCGGGCCAGTGAACCCAGGGCGTGTGGATGAACTTCAGTGTGCGGTCGCCCAGTGAGATGACCTCGCCGTCTTCGACAGTCCGGATCCGCTCAGGGGAGACGTGCAGGTGGTCGACCAGCATACCGCCGGCCTTCGGCGTGCAGACGAGCTGTGCATTCGGGTAGCGTTCCAGGACCGCCGGGATTGCGCCGGAGTGGTCCTGCTCGGTGTGATGCGAGACCACGTAGTCGAGGTTCGGGACGTCGGCGAGCTGGCTCAGCAGCATGTCCGTCATCGGCGGGTCGACGCTGTCGAGGAGGGCGGTCTTCTCAGAACCTCGGACCAGGTATGCGTTGTAGCTCGTTCCGTCCGGGAGGGGGATCAATGAGTCGAACAGGCGGCGGTTCCAGTCGATGGCTCCCATCCAGAAGACCCGCTCGCGGATTTCTTTCGGTTTCATCGCAGTGTTTCCTTTCCGTTACGCACGGAGGCTCGGTTCCGCGAGGACGGGAACGGCGAGCGTCAGGATGGTCAGTGTCGTCTTGTGCATCATGCACTCCTTTGGCAACAGGCGTCGGTGCGGCCGGGCGAACCGGGCTCCGGCTGCCGCTGCCCGCGCCCGAGCAGAGGATAGACCCGGTGACTTGCCTGTCAAACCGGGGAAGCCGGGGTTGTGGCGGGACAGAGACGGACCGTGCTCCGCAGTTCGTTTCCATGTTTGAGGCCGAAGTGCATTGCCGCGCAGGAGACCGTCGTGATGGTGGTGGTGCAAACCGGGCAAATGGTCGAAAGACTGTGGGTTGTGGATTGGGAGTACTGAAGAAGAGCAAAGACCACCCGAACCGGGCTTGACTTGGGTGATTGCGGCACAATGATTGCTGTACTGGTTTCTGATGATTACCATAGCCTTGCTCATTCCTCTCCTGCTCGTGTCCTGGACCAAGGACTCAGTGATGGTGGCGATGCGGGACGGGACCCGGCTCAACACCAACATCTACAAGCCGAGCGACACGACCGGGTTCCCGCTGCCGGTCGTCCTGGTCCGGACACCCTACGGTGCCGACGGCGGCATGCTGCCCGGCGCCATTACCCGCTGGACCGATACCCGCAATTACATACTCGCGTTCCAGGACACCCGTGGCCGGCATGAGTCAGAAGGTGTTGACTCTGTCTTCCTGGATGATGGCTGGCGATACGACAAGCGGGACGGGTACGACGCGGTCGAGTGGCTGGTCGACCAGCCCTGGTGTGACGGCAACATCGGCACCCTCGGCGGCTCGGCCAACGGGATAACCCAGAACCTCCTGGCCGGCGCCGCCCATCCGAACCACGTCTGCGCCAACCCGGTTTCCGCGGCGTTCGACATGTACCGCCACGCTGCGATGCCCGGAGGCGAATTCCGCCAGCATGACATGGAGTACTGGCTTAACCTCCAACAGGCAACCTACATGATCGACTACTATGCCGACCACTACTCCAAGGACTCGACCTGGAGCTACCTCGACGTCCGGACCCGGCGGGATTCGATGCACACCGCGATGCTCTCCTACGGCGGCTGGTATGACATTTTCTCCCAGGGTACGGTCGAAGGTTACCAAGCACTCAGTCACCTCGGCAACCAGCGGCTCCTGATGGGGCCGTGGGGCCACCTGCCGAACTGGCCATGGATCGGCGAAATCGCCTACCCGCGTGGTTTCTTCGACGGCTTCCAGCTCTACGCCGACCAGTGGTATGATTTCTGGCTCAAGGATTCGGGTTCGATCTCCCACATGGCACAGGTGAACTACTACCTGATGGGCCCGGTCGACACGGTCGGCTACTGGAACAACTGGTACACCGCCGATGACTGGCCGCCGTCACCCGACACGGTCGTCATCTACCTGCGCCGGGACAGTTCGCTTGCGTTCCTGCCGCCACCGGCCGCCGAGCCGCCCGATACTTTCGTCTACGACCCGCGGGACCCGGTTCCGTCCAACGGCGGCAACAACCTGAATCTGCCGCCCGGGCCCAGGAACCAGCAGGCCCAGTGGTTCCGCGACGATGTCGTCCGCTACACTACCGGTCCGCTCGAACAGGACGTCGTCATCAAGGGCCGCATCTGGGTGCGACTCTACGCTTCGTCCGACCGCACCGACACCGACTTCACGGCCAAACTGGTCGACGTCTACCCGGACGGCCGCAAGATGCTTGTCATCGACGGTATCTTGATGGCGCGGCACCATCTCGGGCTCGAGCGCGAGGACCTGTTGACCCCGGGCGAGGTGTATGAGTTCAACATCGACCTCAGCAATACCGCCTACACCTTCCCGGTCGGTCACGAAATCGGGCTGGCGATATCGTCGAGCAACTCGCCCAGGTTCATGGTGAACCTGAACACCGGTGGTCACCCGCTGCGGGACACGGTCGATACCCTGGTGGCGACGAACGTGGTCCACCATACGAGCGACTACCGGTCGCGGATGGTGTTCGAAGGAGTCGGGCCGGCGGGTATCGCCGGGGACCCGGTGCCGGGCCGACCGGACCGCGCGCGCATCGTCCCGGACGGGGTGTACGACGCGAGCGGCCGGCGGGTTTCGACCCGGG
>CBDUZK010000260.1:0-3036 GCA_965371675.1 uncultured bacterium
TGAGATGAACCTGATCTCGTCCAGCGCTTTCTCGGACACGACTCGCTTCGGCGACAGGCCCAGTTTCCGTCGCACTTCGGTGATGCGACCGTCGGTCTTCGAGTGCTCGGCAACCGCCTTCCTGATGCCGAGGTTGCGCTCCACGTGGCTGACCGACAGGCCGGTGTTGTAGTAATCCTGGGCGTACGGGTCCTTGATCTGCTTCACCTCGTTCCAGCCGTAGCCCTTGTCCAACGCGGCGTAGCGCACCATCGCGATTGCAAACGGGAAGTTGATGTCGCGTGGGCAGACCGCGTAACACCCGCTGCAGAAGAAACAAAGCCACAACTCCTCGGAGCTGATTACCTTCTCGATGTTGCCCATCCGCAGGTCGCGGATTATCTGACGCGGGTTGTACGACGACAGCTTCGCCGCCGGGCACTGGGCTGTACACTTGCCGCACTGCAGGCACTTCTCAAGGTCCTTGACCATCCCGTGGGTGAGTTCGGCAAACCGCTTGTCGAACCCAGCCAGCCAGTCCTTCAATCCTTCATTCACATTTCACCTCGCGTGAGTCGGGTTCTCACTCGACCCCTCGGATCCCGGCCCCCCCGGACCCATCTTCACAGCATCCTCGGCATGGACTTCATCATGCCCGGGATGATGCGCGGGTGACGGAACGTCATGCCCATCATCATGCCCATCACCTTGCCCATGATGTGCAGGTTCATCTTCAAGCCAAAGGCTTTCATCATCGGCACCATCCGCTCAAATACCTTGCCGCCGAGTGCCGGCGCCCGGTCAACCGCCTTGACCACCGACGGCATCATCTCGATCAGCAGGTCGTCGTTCGTCTCGATGCCCATGTCCTTCATCATCGGCAGCATGGTCTTGAGCACGGGCCCTACCCTCTCCGGCTCGCGCGCCAGGTAAAGCAGCAGCCCGGGCATCATACCCATCATCTTGTCCCTGGTCAGGGACAGGTCGAACATCCGACCGAAGTGGTCGACCGCATCCTGTGCGACTTCTCTTCCTGACACTGAACTCCTCCTGTTACCGTACCACCGGCGACGTTTCAAGACCAAATGCCTTGACCAGGTGTTTCAAAAGCCGGGGGGCGCGGCCATCGGCAATCCGGTAGAAAACGTTTGCGCCGCGCCGCTCCGATGTCGTTATGCCGGCCATCGTCAGATACTTGAGCTGGCCCGAGACGGTCGACTGCTTCTCGCCCACTACTTCCATCAGTTCGCCGACGCACTTCTCTCCCCGGCGCAACTGGCAGATAATCCGCAGCCGTAGCGGGTGACTGAAATGCGCCAGGTAGGTCGAGAGACGCCGGCAGGCCTCGGGCGAGAGCTCGTAGTTGCTATATTTCACGAGCTCATCATATTGGGATATTCCGATGTGTCAATAGCCCTGACCCGGGCCGGACATCCCGGTCAGACGGCTTCTTCGGGGGTGGTGAGGGCTTCCCGGATCGTGTCGACCGAGAAGCCACGGCGGACGAGCAGGGCGTACAGCCGACGCCTGCCCACATCCGGCTCCAGCCGGGTGTAACGGGGCCGGTACTTGAGCACCAGTTCCCTCGCGGCCTTGAGTTCGTCCGGGGCCTGCTCAAGCGCCTGGTCTATTTCTTTCCGGTCGACCCCGCGCTTGATCAGCTCACCCCGGATTCTCCACTTACCCTTCTTGCCGATTTCGACCCGGTCCCGGGCGAAGTCGTGGGCATACCGGGTATCGTCAACCAGCTTCAACTCCATGAGCCGGTCCATCGCTTCGGTGACGATATCAGGCGGGAACTTCCTGTGTTCAAGCCGGTCCCGCAACTCGTGGTCGGTCCGTGCCCGGTACGACAGCAGCAACGTCGCATACTCTTTCGCCTTGCGCAACTGCTCGTCGTGGAGAATCCGCTTGACGTCCGCTTCGGACAACTCCGCACCCGGGGCCAGCCCGAGCGCGGTTACCGTCTTCGCGTCGAGCGAGAAAGAGTACGCCCCGTCGAGGAAGACCGAATACCGGCTACTGCTTCTTTGCTGCGGCTTTATCCGGGTTATCTTCATCGGTCGCCGGCTTCTGGCGGGGAATACCCATTTTTTCGTACAGGACCGCTTCGGCCTTCGCCGCCTCGTCCGGGTTTTCCTTCAGGAACTCGATTGCCGCGTCCCGGCCCTGGCCGATGCGTTTGTCCCCGTATGCGTACCAGGAACCGGACCTGGTGAATATCTCGTGCTCCAGCCCATAGTCAACCAGCTCGCCGAGCCGGGAGACACCCTCGCCGTACATCAGGTCGAACTCGGCAACCCTGAACGGCGGGGCGACCTTGTTCTTCTTGACTCGAACCCGGCACCGGTTTCCAACCACCTTGTCTCCCTTCTTGATCGCCGCGATTCGCCGGATGTCAATCCGCATCGTCGCGTAGAACTTCAACGCCAGCCCGCCTGGTGTGGTTTCCGGGCTGCCGAACATCACGCCGATTTTGTGTCTTATCTGGTTGGTGAACACCGCGCAGGTCCGGGACCGGCTCGTGACGCCGGACAGCTTCCGCAGCGCCTGCGACATCAACCGCGCCTGGAGACCAACGTGCGCGTCGCCCATCTCGCCCTCGATTTCGGCCCTGGGCACCAGAGCCGCGACCGAATCAATAACGAACAGGGCGAGGCCGCCCGACCGGGTCAGGATTTCGGCAATCTCCAGCGCCTGCTCACCGGAATCGGGCTGGGAAACCAGCAACTGGTCGATGTCGACGCCCAGTGCCCTGGCGTAGCTCGGGTCCATCGCGTGCTCGGCGTCGATGAACGCGGCGACCCCGCCGAGCTTCTGACACTCGGCGATAATCTGCAGGGCCAGGGTGGTCTTGCCCGACGCTTCGGGCCCGAATATCTCGATGAACCGGCCGCGCGCCACGCCGCCGATGCCGAGCGCCGCGTCCACTCCGATCGAACCGGTCGGGATTGCGCCGACCCGCACCGCCGCGTGCTCGTCACCCATCCTCATCACCGAGCCTTTTCCGAACTGCTTGTCGATCTGGCCCAGGGCGTTACTCAGGGCTTTTGCTTT
>CBDUZK010000261.1:0-3035 GCA_965371675.1 uncultured bacterium
CGCTTCCTTCCGGGTAATCAGTTTCTCCCGGGCCATCTCGTACGCCATCCTCACCGCGGCACGCGGGGTGCGCTTGCCGGCGCGGCACTGCAGGATCCAGAGCCGGCCGTTCTCAACCGTGAACTCGACGTCCTGCATGTCACGGTAGTGCCGCTCCAGTTTCCGGAACCAGCCGGTCAACTGCCTGAACACCCGCGGCTGCTCGGACCCGAGCCACTCCAGCGGCTTCGGGGTCCGAATCCCGGCCACGATGTCCTCGCCCTGCGCGTTGTTCAGGTACTCACCGTAATACTTCTTCTCGCCGTCCGCCGGATTGCGCGTGAACGCCACCCCGGTCGCCGAACCTTCCCCGAGATTACCGTACACCATCGCCTGCACGTTCACCGCGGTGCCCCACTCTTCCGGTATCCGGTAGATTCGCCGGTACTCCCTGGCCCGGGCGGTATTCCACGACCCGAGTACCGCCTCAATCGCCTGCCAGAATTGCTGCTCCAGGTCCTGCGGGAAATCGTGCCCGGTCAGTTCCCGCACCTTCGCCTTGTACCGCTCCACGATCCGGGCCAGCGCACCCGGGTCCAGTTCCGCGTCGGTCTTCACGCCCGCGCGTTTTCGCTCCGCGGCCAGTATCCGCTCGAACTCCTCGGACTCGGTCCCGAGCACCACGTTCGAAAACATCTGGATGAACCGGCGGTAGGAATCAAACGCGAACCTCTCGTTGTGGGTCATGCGGGCGAGGCCGTCGACCGTCGCGTCATTCAGGCCGAGGTTGAGCACGGTGTCCATCATGCCCGGCATCGAGACCCGGGCCCCGGACCGGACCGACACCAGCAGCGGACACTCCGGGTCGCCGAAATTCCGGCCGACCACGTCCTCGACGAATCGCATGCCGCGCCGGACTTCGCCGCCGAGTCGCTTGGGCAACGCGTCGTGCTTCATGTAGTGCACGCACGCGCGGGTCGCAATCGTGAAACCAGGCGGGACCGGCAGACCAATGCTGGTCATCTCGGCCAGGTTCGCGCCCTTGCCGCCCAGCAGGTCGCGCATCCGGGCCGAACCATCCGCCTTGTGATTTCCGAACCGGTAGACGAATCTCACTGAACCTCCTGTGGGAATCCGGTCAGATGCGTAGCGACGCAACCAATGACACGGTCGGGACGAATGACAAATCAGCCCTCGGCAGGGCCGTCCTCTGCGGACGCAAGGAAGTTGTCAAGCAGCTCCTGCGCCCGCTCGCGGTCGGCCTCATCGACGAGGACCTCGCCCCAGTGGGGGCGCATCACCATCGCCAGGCCGTCGTACGCGGGAATCTGGAAAGAGTGAATAACTGCCGGGACCCCGTTCTGTTCGAGTAAGTCCTTGACACTGTTGGCCATAAGCTCGTTCGGGGCTCTGTATAGATGCATCAAACCCATAGCCCAAAGTATAGCCCAACCCGCTCGAACCGTCAACGCCCCTGTGTTGACACCCGTGCTGCCCGGGCTTATGATTCGAGCGGCATCTCGCAAATGCAACCTGACAGGAGGACCGCCGTGACCCGAGAAGAAGCCTGGCCCCTGGTGCAATCGCTGGTTGGCAACCGCAACCTGCAGAAGCATATGCTCGCCACCGAAGCGTGCCTGCGCGCCCTCGCGCCGCGCCTCGGCGGCGACGTCGAACTGTGGGGACTTGCCGGCCTGGTCCATGACCTTGACTACGAACAGACCAAGGCTGACCCGGACCGTCACGGCATCGTCGGCGCCGGCATCCTGGAAGACAAGGGCGTCGACCCGGCAATCATCCACGCGGTCAAATCCCATGCCGGGAACGCGCCGGTCGAATCCACGCTCGACAAGGCGCTCTACGCGGCCGACCCGCTCACCGGCCTGATTGTCGCCGCGGCCCTGATGCACCCGACGAAGAAACTGGCCGGCCTCGATACCGGGTTCGTGCTGCGCCGGTTCAAGGAGAAGAAGTTCGCCGCCGGCGCCGACCGCGACCAGATCCGGACCTGCGCCGACCTCGACATGACGCTCGATGAGTTTATCACCGTCTGCCTCGGCGCGATGCAGGACGTCGCCGGCCCACTCGGACTCTGATGACAAACGACGCACTCACCCTCCAGCAGATCATCCTCCGGCTCCAGGCCTACTGGGACGAACAGGGCTGCGCCATCCTGTCCCCCTACAATTCCGAAGTCGGGGCCGGCACGTTCAACCCGGCCACGTTCATCCGCGTGCTCGACGAGCAACCCTGGAACGTCGTCTACTGCGAGCCGTCCCAGCGCCCGCGCGACGGCCGCTACGCGAAAAACCCGCTCCGGGTCCAGCAGTTCTGGCAGATGCAGGTCATCCTCAAGCCCGCGCCCGCCGACGTCCAGGACCGCTACCTCAAGAGCCTCGAAGCCATCGGTATCGACCTGAAGCGAAACGACGTCCGCTTCATCGAGGATGACTGGAAATCGCCGACCCTCGGCGCATGGGGCCTGGGTTGGGAAGTGGACCTCAACGGCATCGAAATCACCCAGTTCACCTACTTCCAGCAGTGCGGGTCAATCGACCTCAAGGTCATCCCGGTCGAAATCACCTATGGCCTCGAACGCATCGCCATGTTCGTCCAGGACGTCGAGTCCATCTTCGACGTGCGCTGGAACGAGCAACTGACCTGGGGTGACATCTACCGACAGAATGAAGAAGAGTTCTGCGCGTTCAACTTCGAGCAAGCCGACGTGGCGCTCCACCGGGACCTGTTCGACCGGTTCGAGGCCGAGGCGAAGCGCCTGCTCGGCCTCGGCCTGGTGTACCCCGGCTACCACCACGTCATCAAATGCTCGCACAGCTTCAACCTGCTCGAAGCCCGCGGGGCAATCAGCGTGACCGAGCGCGAGAACTACATCGCCCGGGTCCGGCGCCTCGCGCGCCTGACCGCCACCACCTACCTCAAGAAGACCGAACCAGCGGACTGACCACCCGTCCCGGGCAACACCGTTTCGGCAAGTGTGGTGAGGAAGATGATATCAGCGGGCATGGAGAACATCCCAGGCTCTCCCCGGAACACAG
>CBDUZK010000262.1:0-3026 GCA_965371675.1 uncultured bacterium
AAGCGAAGCTTGAATTCTGAGTTGAGTGCCACTGGCTTGCCCGTGGGTATCTACCTCGAAACCGGGCCGACCGACTACCTGCTCTTCGTCGACCGCAAGGCATGCGGCGTTATCGAGGCAAAGCCCGAGGGTACAACGCTGAGCGGCGTCGCGGACCAGACATCCCGGTACATTGCCAGTGCGCCCGACGACCTCCCAATGCACGAGCACGGCCTGCGATTCGCCTACGAGTCGACCAGCACCGAAACCATGTTCCGCGACGAACGCGACCCTGCCCCGCGTTCGCGCCGGGTGTTCAACTTCCATCGGCCTGAGACCCTGAGCGAATGGCTCGCCGAACCGGATACGCTCCGTGCCCGGCTGCAGCAACTTCCCGAACTGACACAGGGCGACCTGCGTAAGTGCCAGCTCAAGACCATCTGCAACCTGGAGGAGTCATTCGCTGACGCCCGGCCCAGGGCCCTCATCCAGATGGCCTCGGGTGGCGGCAAGACGTACACCTCGGTCAGTTTTGCCTACCGGCTTATCAAGCACGGCGGCGCCCGCCGCGTCCTGTTCCTGGTCGACCGCAACAACCTCGGCCGCCAGGCGCTCCGTGAGTTCCAGGCCTACACCACGCCGGACGACGGCCGCAAGTTCACCGAGCTGTACAACGTCCAGCACCTGCGCTCGAATACGCTCGACCCGGTCTGCCGTGTCGTAATCACCACCATCCAGCGACTCTATTCGATGCTCCGGGGTGAGGCCGAACTCGACCCCGGGCTTGAGGAAAAGTCCCAGTTCGACACCGGCTGGCGCGACGACCGGCCCAAGGACGTCGTCTACAACCCGCAAATCCCCGTCGAGCACTTCGACTTCGTCATCACCGACGAATGCCACCGCTCGATCTACAACCTCTGGCGCCAGGTGCTTGAGTACTTCGACGCCTTCCTCATCGGCCTGACCGCGACCCCGTCAAAACAGACGTTCGGTTTCTTCAACCAGAACATCGTCGCCGAGTACAGCCACGAGCAGGCCATTGCCGACAGTGTCAACGTCGGCTATGACATCTACCGGCTCAAGACCCGGATAACCGACGAAGGCAGCAAGGTTGAAGCCGGGTACTACGTCGACCGGCGGGACAGGCTGACGCGCAGGGTCCGCTGGGAGCAACTCGATGAAGACCTCGAATACGCGGGCAGAGAACTTGACCGCGCGGTCGTCGCCCCGGACCAGATTCGCACTATCCTCAGCACCTTTCGCGACAAGCTGTTCACCGACATCTTCCCGGGCCGGACCGAAGTGCCGAAGACGCTCATCTTTGCCAAGAACGACTCCCACGCCGAGGACATTGTCCACATCGCCCGCGAAGTGTTCAACAAGGGCAACGACTTCTGCAAGAAGATTACCTACCGCACGACCGGCGAGAAACCCGAAGACCTGATTGCGAGCTTCCGTAACTCCTACTGGCCCCGCATCGCGGTCACGGTCGACATGATTTCCACCGGCACCGACATCCGGCCGCTCGAATGCCTCATCTTCATGCGCGACGTTCGTTCCCCGATCTACTTCGACCAGATGAAAGGCCGGGGCATGCGGGTCATCGACTCGGACGAACTCCAGTCAGTCACACCGGACGCAAGGCACAAGACCCACTTTGTCATCATCGACGCGGTCGGCGTCTTCGAATCGGACAAGACACCGCCCCGCTCCCTGGAGAGGAAACGCACGGTGGGCTTCGAGAAACTGCTCGACTCGGTCGCGCTCGGCAACCGGGACGAGGATACGCTCACGACCCTTGCCGGCAGGCTGGCCCGGCTCGACCGCGGCCTGACCCCGGCGGACCGGGACAATCTGTCGTCCCTGACCGATGGCAAGCCGCTCAACACGGTTATCCGGAACCTGCTCGACGCCGCCGACCCGGACGCGCAGGAACAGAAAGCCTGCGAGTTGTCCAAGACCAGGAAGCCGACCAAAGAGCAGGTCACACAGGCAGCCGGACAACTCGTGGCCGATGCCTGCAACCTGTTCGACAACCCGGACCTGCGCAAGCGGCTGGTCGAGCTCAAGCAGCGCAACGAACAGACCATCGACACGGTCAGCGAGGACGAGACGACCTACTTCGGTCCGGACAAGGCAGCCGCTGACCGGGCGAGCAAAGCCGTGCAGTCATTCAAGGAGTTCATCGAGGAACACAAAGACGAACTGACCGCGCTCCAACTCATCTACTCGCGGCCGTTCGGACAGCGTCACCTGACCTACGAAGCAATCAAAGAACTGGCCGAGGCGGTCGAGAAACCGCCGCTTGGGCTCACGACCGACCAACTCTGGCAGGCATACGAGCGGCTCGACAAGGCAAAGGTCAGGCGGGCAGGCCCGCAGAAGCTCCTGACCAACATCATCAGTCTGGTCCGGTTCGCCATCGGCGAAGTCGACGCGCTCGAACCGTTCGCCGAAGTGGTGAACCGCCGCTATGCCGGGTGGCTCGGAACCCAGCTCAAGCAGGGCCGGCGCTTCACCGAAGAACAGACTGAATGGCTCGGGATGATCAAAGACCACATCGCCGCCAGCCTCCAAGTCACGGTCGAAGACCTCGAATACGCCCCGTTCCACGAACGCGGCGGCCCGCTCCGCGCCAACCAGGCCTTCGGCGGGGAGCTAGACAGGGTGCTGGCAGAAATGAACGAGGTGCTGGCGGGATGAGAGGCAATAGCATCTCAGCTGTCGGAGCCGACGGGACTCTATGAAGGAGGATTATCCCCATGCCACAGAATGAGACAACGCTTACCAAACTCCCCTCTCCGCGATACAGCAACGAAGAACGCTCAATGGTTGTGTGCTACGTTATGGCACTTCGAGCAGACACGATTCGTGAGTTTCTACGCGCATACGATATCTCCACATCCGGCCCGAAGCGGGACTTGAGGGAACGCATCGATGAGAACCTCGCCGCAGAAGCCATCCTCTACCCCGACCTTGTGGAGTTCTTGGATTCGGTTGCACCCTGGGGCAAGCAGCACGTCTTTCTATACAGCGGGAGTCCGACC
>CBDUZK010000263.1:0-2986 GCA_965371675.1 uncultured bacterium
GTCCCGGCCTTTGTCCCAACCTCTGTCCGGCTTTCGGTCGAGCCCTCTGTCGGAATCTCTGTTCCAACCTGTGCGCCGTCCAATGCCCGGATTTGAGATTGCAGATTCGTGATTTCAGATGGCGGAATCCAGTCCGTTCATACCCGCAGAATCCGGATTTCACTCCTCACTCCTCAGTCCTCTATCTTCATTCCTCTTCTTTTAGAGCACACTTGGCGATTTCTGGTCGGTCATTGGGATTTGGACCTTGGTCATTTCCTCTCCGTGGTCTTGGCGTCCTTGGCGGTTGGTCTTTCCTGTCCTCGTTCCTCATTCCTGGCTCCTCGCCCTCCCGCGCCCGCGAAATCCATCCTGGGGCTTGACTCCAGGCCCGAGCTGAAGCCGCTTGACAATTCCGGCTGTGACCGGATACTGACACCCTGATGGAATTAGAATCTCTGCTCAAGTCCCCCCGCATCTACTCTTCCTACTCGCGCGACCGGCGGATCGTGCTTGAGACCGGCGATACGCTGGAGTTCCTCCGCAGCCTGCCTGACGGTATCGCAACTCTGGTAGTCAGCTCGCCCCCGTACAACCTCGGCAAGGAATACGAGAAGAAAACCAGCGTGCAGGAATACCTGGCCGCGCAGGAACCGGTCCTGCAGGAACTGGTCCGGGTCCTGGCTCCGGACGGAAGCCTGTGCTGGGAAGTCGGCAACTACGTCCGCAACGGTCAGTCGGTCCCGCTCGACGTCCTCTACCATCCGTACTTCGACCGGCTCGGCCTGAAGATGAGGAACCGAATCATCTGGACCTTCGGGCACGGCCTGCACGCATCCAGGAGGTTCTCGGGCAGGTATGAAGTCGTGATGTGGTACACGCGGACCGATTCCTACAAGTTCAACCTCGACGCGGTCAGAGTGCCCTCCAAGTACCCGGGCAAGACCTTCTACAAGGGTCCGAAGAAAGGCAAGCCCTCCGGCAATCCACTGGGTAAGAACCCGTCTGATATCTGGAACACGATCCGGGACGACTGGGAGAAGGAAATCTGGGACATCCCCAACGTCAAGGCGAATCACCCGGAGAAGACCGCCCACCCGTGTCAGTTCCCGATTGAGCTGGTCGAACGGTGCGTCCTGGCCCTGACCGACGAGGACGACCGGGTCCTGGACCCGTACGTCGGTGCCGGCAGCAGCCTGATCGCCGGGCTCATGCACGGACGCAGGGTAATCGGCTGTGACAAGGAACCCAGGTACACCGCTATCGCCCGGCAGCGGATCCGGGACTACTACTCCGGCACTCTGAAGATCCGCAAGCTCGGGACCCCGGTACACAAGCCGTCCGGCCGCGAGAAAATCTGCCAGGTCCCGTTCGACTGGGCCGCACGTGACCGCCGGAGAAAGAAACGCAAATGACCATCGCCGGAAGATACTCATTCAACGACGGACACAAGGCGGTCAAGTCCAGATATCCCAGGCTCCTCAAGGAAGTCGAGGACGTCATCGCGTCGGTCCGAGCCCCCAGGTGCAGAACCAAGACGAGCAAAGAAAAGACCATGCCCGGAGCCAGGCTGTACAGCCCCATCGCGTTGAACAAGGCTTTCAAGGCCGGGTTCACCCGGAAGGGATGGAAAACCGTCAGGGTTCAGTGTGACTACCCGACCAAGTTCTACGAGCCGAGCTACACGCCGCCGGAACTCAACAAAGGTGCGTTCCGGGAAATGGACTTCGTGAAGCGGCAACTGGGCATTGAAGTCCAGTTCGGCAAGTATGCGTTCATGGTCTACAACGTCTGCGCCAAGATGACGATATTCCGCAACCTCGGCCACATCGACACCGGCATCGAAATCGTGCCGATGAAGGACTTCGTCAACGACATGTCGTCCGGGGTATCCTACTTCGAGCAGTTCGTCTGGGATCTGGAAACCAGAGGTGTATCGAACATCGACATCCCGGTCCTGGTCCTCGGCGTCGCCAAGTAGCGCATGCGCCCCGCCATGAGGATTGACAAGAGAGACCGACAGACGGAACCTAAGGGGACGCTAACCATTTTCCGCCCCGCCCTGACCGCCCGCTGCGATTGGAGATTCTAGATTCTTGATTGGAGATTGCGGTACCCGGTCCATCGATGCCCCTGCCGATTTGACATCCGCCCGCCGTTCCGCTATCGTGCCGGTGTGACAAACCCGGACAAACCCGGGACACTTCCCATATTTTAGAGTTCTAAGAGCGTCAAGGGGTAGCCCGTCTGCGATTGTAGACCATAAGGGAATTGCGAATGCCGAGTGGCGGAATCCGGTCCATCGTTGCCCGCAGCAGATTTGACATCCTGCCGAATCCGTTGCATGCTGATGGTATGATATTCACCCCTGAAGAGAAGGACGAGAACCGGCTGGACGAGAACGACCCCAAGACCCAGGAGCTTCGACGTCGTCAGCAGGACGTTCCGGGGACACAATAAGCAATTCCGCCCCGCCGCTGACCGCCCGCTGACCCTCTGCGATTCCGCATGCCAGATTAGTGATTGCAGACCATTGGGGAATACCGAATTGCGAATTGCGAGTGACGAATTGCGGAATCTGAACTGACGATCATACAGGCGGGAAAGCGGCAGCTTCGCGGCCGCACTCCAAATCACCTCCGCCATCTGTGCTTATCAGTGTTTATCCGTGGTCCATTTCCCCCTTTGACTTTGCCCCGGGTCAACCTGCACCCCTCGGTGGGACATCTGGGACGCCCCGGGGGATGCCTGGGGGCATACCCCGGGGGCAGCCCCGGGGGCAGCCCCCCACGCGGCCAACCCGCAACCCGGCCCCTGTGGCTGTGCATCTGCGTCCTGCGCTTGCGCCCTTGCCACGAACGCGCCCGTCGCCTGGGTAGAAAGTCCACCCGTCTCTTGAGGCTGGCACAGGAGCTTGCAGGACGCCAGCGGGCTTCCGATAGCGGTTGCGCCGACCGGGAATGCCCCCCGCCGAAATACGACGCCGCCCGAAGGCGGGCACGTTCCG
>CBDUZK010000264.1:0-2985 GCA_965371675.1 uncultured bacterium
GGATCGAGTTGTATACCGGCAGTTCGAGCTGCTTGGGGTCGATGGTCAGGAACCGGACTTCGTGGTACGAGGCGCGATAGATGATTGACGCGATGATCGAGTTGATGCAGACGGACTTGCCGGACCCGGTCGTGCCCGCAATCAGGATGTGGGGCATCTTTGACACGTCGGCGCAGTAGGGGGCGCCGGTGATCGTGCTGCCGAGCGCGAACCCGAGCGCCGTCTCCTGCTGTGCGAACTCGGGTGAGGTCAGGATATCGCGCAGGTGCACGGTAAGCCGGGTCTTGTTCGGTATCTCGATACCGACCGCATTCCGACCCGGGATCGGCGCGAGGATACGGATCCGCTCGGCCGAGAGGGCGAGCGACAGGTCGTCGGAGAGGTTGCCGATCCGTTGGAGTTTGACCCCGGGCGCGGGCTCGAATTCGAACCGGGTGATCATCGGCCCGGACTCGATGCCGACGCTCTTGCCGTCGATGTCGAACTGGCGCAGCTTGTCCAGCAGGAGTTCGGCTTCGCGTTCCGACTCCCGCGGGTCTTTGAACTGCCGGTCTTCGGGGCCGGGCTTGTCGAGTTGGTCGAGGAACGCCTGTTGGAACCGGTTCAGGTCGAAGTCACGCAGCTTCGGAGCGCGACGCTGCCGGGGGGCGTCCGGTCGGGCCACGGCCGGGGAGTCGGGCTCGGCATCCGGCGTCGGTTCGGGCCCGGGTTCCGGCTTGCGCTCCGCGGGCGCGGGTCTCGGCCTGACCGTTACGTCCGGCCTGGATTCCCGGCGCCGGTGCAGCCGTTCGCGCAGGGACGCGAGGAGTGTGCCGGGTATCCGGACCTGGATCGTGGTGAACAGGGCGAGCAGGATGACCAGGGCGGCGACGAGGACGATGATCGTGCCGACCGGGCCGAGTACGTGTCTCAGGCCGGCGGTCACGGCGAGGCCGGCCCGCCCGGCCAGGTGGAACGTCCCCGGTCCGCCCGGCGCCGGGTTCCAGAACGCGCCCGGGCCGAAATAGGCGATGAACACGTCGAGGAACAGGCCGGCAAGGAGGATGAAGCCGGAACGCGTGAGGTTGCTCCGCTCGCGGAGCCGGCCGTGCCACAGGGCCGTGCCCCACAGGACGATGAGGACGGGCAGGACGAACGCGCCGAGCCCGAGGGCCCGGGACAGGCCCCCGGCGAGGAGCGCCCCGAGCCAGCCGGCGAAGTTGGTGTCGGGCAGGGGCGCACAGGTCTGGTATGAGAGCAGGCTTCCACCGAGCATGACCCCGGTCGCGAGCACCGCGAACGCGAAGAACCGACGCCAGGGAGGCTGCCGGCGCAACCCCAGCAGCAGGGCCGTTCCGGCCAGCAGGGGCAGCGCGAAGCCGACATGCCCGAGGGCAAGGAACAGGCCGCGCGCGACCTGGTGGCCGAGCCAGCCGCAGTAGTTGGTTTCCGGTGTTCGCAGCCCGCTGGCGTGAAAGGCGAGACTGAGCAGGACGAAGAGCAGCACAACCGCGAAGACGATGCCGATTGGGACCCGGATCGACCGCCGGGTGGGGCGGGATGGCTTGCGGGTCCGGCGGGTCTTGCGCGGCATGGTCTACATCACCGGGTGGCCCGCGAACATGAGACTGAAGAAACGCACGAGTGGCGCCAGGTACAGCCAGAGGATTGAGAACCCGGTGAGGCGGCCGAGCATGATGATACCGATGAGAATCATAAATCCATACCGTTCCAGTCGCGCGTATTTCGCGGCCAAGTCAGGCGGTAGAAAGTAATAGACGAGCCGCGACCCGTCAAGGGGCGGAATCGGGATCAGGTTGAAGAAACAGAGAATCAGGTTGAACAGGACGAAGTAGGTGAGGATGAGGACCGGGAACCCGGCTACGCCCACGATGATGAGCAGCCGGATCAACAGGCCGGCCACCGCCGCGGTCAGCAGGTTGGCGACCGGTCCGGCCAGCGCGGACAGCGCGAAGTCCCGGGTCGGATGGCGGAAGTAGCTCGGGTCGATCGGGACCGGTTTCGCCCAGCCGAACCGGAACAGGAACAGCGCGATGGTCCCGATCGGGTCAAGGTGTTTGAGCGGGTTGAGGGTCAGGCGGCCGAGCATCTTCGCGGTCGGGTCCCCGAGACGCCAGGCGACCCAGGCGTGGGCGGATTCGTGGATGGTGAGCCCGAACAGGATGGCCGGGGCGGAGAGCAGGAGTCCCCGGACGATTTCACCGATGTTCGTACCGAACATGTCTAGCCTTGCTCCCGGACGAGACGCCGGGCGAGTTCGGTTTCCTGTCTCCGGGTTCGCACCGTGCCGTCGAGCCTGGCGTAGAGGATGGCTTCCAGTATCTGCCGGTATCGGGGTCCGGGTTTCAGGCCGAGCGTCTTCAGGGCCTGGCCGTCGACCGCGGGTCGGATCCGGCTGAGCCGGTCGAGGAACAGGTTGACGCGTTCGGCGACCGGGGGAGTCTCAATCCGGGCGAGAATCCGGAGCGCAAGCCGCGGGAGGTTTTCCAGGTGCCGGTAGATGGTGCTGGGGCGGCGGGCGCGGGCGAGGGGGGAGCGGAGGCGGCCGAAGGTTCGGACCGCGCCGGCGGCGTTCCGTTCGTCACTTGTGACCGGGAACCGGTCGTCGTCCGGCAGGGCGCTGAGGAGAAAGATGAACAGCTCCTGTGGGTTCCCGGCACCGGCGGACAGGCGCTGGATCCGCGCGAGCAGACCCGGCGCCGGGCGGGTTCGGAAGCAGGTGTGGAGCAGTCGTTCCTTGAGCACCGCTTCGATCATCGGCAGCACGAGCGGCTCGGCACACATCAGCCGGAGTTCGTGGAGGCTGCGTTCCGGGCTCAGTCGGGCCGGGTATCGGTCGCGCACCGCAGAGCGCAGGAACATGAGTGTGTCCGGTTCGATGGCGAACTCGAGCCGGATGGCGAAGCGGATTGCCCGGAAGATGCGGGTCGGGTCGTCGATGAAGCTGCGAGGGTGGAGAACGCGGATGAGGCGTCGGGCCAGGTC
>CBDUZK010000265.1:0-2972 GCA_965371675.1 uncultured bacterium
GTCCCATTCCCCGACGATTGTGCCAAAGGGCGGGGGTTGGTCCGTGGCAGGTGACCGGCCGAGGTCGGCGAACGGCGACGGCTCAGATAGGCCGACAACGTGGTCGGGAGAGGGGGTCGGCAGGACGCTGCTGGTCTCCATCGCGGCAGCACATAGCAGCACGGCGAGAAACAGGACTACAACTCTGCTCACATGGCACCTCCTTATTGATACCGCCGAATTGTACGACCGAACTGCGGGGGTTGTCAAGTCGGAATACCCAGGGAAAGCCCGGCACACTTTCCATATTTCAGAGTCCCAAGAGCGTCAAGGGGAGGAGAAGGCTGAAGTTAGGGGTCAGAGTGCAGATATCAGACTGCAGAAGTCAGAGTGCGGAGTGGCGGGTGGGTCAGTCTTCCCGGCCGGACTTGACCCAGCCGGTGATCTCCACCTTGGACGGCAGTTTCCCTTGAGATACCACCTTGCCGTCAATCACCAGGCCGGGCGTCATGAACACGCCCATCGACGCGAACTGTCTGAGGTCGGTGATGTGCTCGATGTCCGCCGCGACGTCTAGCTCGGCGAGCGTGTCCCTGACCCGCTTCTCCAGTTCCTGACAGCGGGCACATCCGATACCGAGAACCTGGACTTTCATCGTACTGCTCCTTTCATTCATTGCTACAGCGCACCATAGATGAGGCCGGCAAGTGTCGACAGCACCACGACCAGGCCGATGAAGGCGAGGGTCTTCCTGGCCCCGACGGTGCGGAAGATGACAATCATCGAAGGCAGGGACAGTGCAGGCCCGGACAGCAGCAGTGCGAGTGCCGGTCCTTTGCCCATATCTGAGCCCAACAGGCCCTGCAGGATCGGGATTTCGGTCAGGGTCGCGAAGTACATCAGCGCGCCCGAGACCGAGGCAAACAGGTTTGCTCCGAGCGAGTTGCCGCCAACCAGGCCGGCGATGAACCGGTCCGGGATGATACCCGCGTTCATGCCCGGCCTGCCGAGCAGGAACCCGGCAACGAACACACCGCCGAGCAGGAGCGGCAGTATCTGTTTGGTGAAGGTCCAGGTCGAACCGACCCAGGCCTTGCGTTCTTCAGCGTTGAACCACCGCCAGACCATCGCGAGCGTGGCGAGCAGGAACGCGCCGGCCAGGTACCACTTGACCGAGAAGACCGCGTTGAAGAACCCGAGCGGCTCCTTCGGTCTGCCCCAGTTGGCGAAGACGAGGAAGGCAATCATCGCGGCGAAGTAGAGGATGTTCTGGCCGAGGTTGCGCCGGGATGGTCCCGCCGTCAGCCCGGCGATTCCCGCGCCTTGGGCGCGCTGCCGTTCAGATTTGAGGAAGATGAGCGCCATTCCGAGCCCGATGACGACCGAGAAGACGACCGCGCCGATGGCGCGGGCCGCGCCCAGTTCAAGCCCGAGTACCCGGCCGGTCATCAGGATTGCCAGTACGTTGATGGCCGGGCCGGAGTAGAGGAACGTCGTGGCGACGCCGAGCCCGGCCCCGGCATAGTAGATGCCCATGAACATCGGCAGGACGGTGCAGGAGCAGACCGCGAGGATGGCACCGGAGACTGAGGCGATGGAGTAGGCCAGCACCTTGTTCGACTTC
Organism: uncultured bacterium; assembly: GCA_965371675.1. GTDB lineage: Bacteria > Hydrothermota > Tepidihabitantia > Tepidihabitantales > Tepidihabitantaceae > DSBX01. Next base: position 1,604 of record CBDUZK010000265.1, read on the forward strand.
GGGCCGAAGTACTTGAGCACCGCTTCCCTGGAGATGAAGTTCTGGATGGCGCCGGCGATGAAGAAGGCAGGCACCAGGCAGAGCAGGACGTGGAGCCGGGCGTAGTCCTGGAGCATCTGGAAGCCTTCGAGCAGGGATTTCTGGATGCGACCGGGGCCGAGCGGCACGAAGTAGAAGAACAGGAAGACGCCGAGGATGATAAGGAACTTCCGGCGTTCTTTCACCGGCTACTCCCAGCCGAACTCGCGGAACTTCGCGACAATCGAGTCGCGCGGGTACGCGCCGACGTGGCGGAACAGCTCGGTGCCGCTCGGGTCGTAGAAGACCTGGGTCGGGATTATCTGGATGCGTGCCGCGGCGCTCATCTGCTTCTCTTCGTAGATGTTGATGATGCGGATGTCGACCCGGTCCGCGTACTCGCTCATCATCGGGGTCAGGATTCTCTCCATCTCCTTGCACGGGATGCACTTCTCGGAGCCGAAATCCCACATCCGTGGCAGGGCTTTGGGTTCAGGTACAGGTTCCGGTTCGGGTTCGGCTTTCGGTCTCGGCTTGGGCCTGGGTTTCGGTGCCGGCTCTGGAGGAGGGATGTCGGCCCGGGCCGCGGTGTCGGCCGGGGGCAGGGTTTCGCAGACATTGTTCTCAACGGCCAGCTCGGTATCCGGCGGAACGTCTGCAGCCTCGGGAGCGGCGGGACAGCCGGAGAGAAGGACGAGCATCAGGATTGATGCGGTCACGGTGATAGCCAGGTGCTTCATTGCGCGGCCTCCACACTAGCGTTTGAACAGCTCGTAGACGAAATACGCGGCCACGAGCAGGAGCAGGACGCCCGAAGTTTTTTTGAGTACGGTTGAGACTCTCTTGAGTCCCTTCGAGTTGACCATCGCCTCGGCGATGCCGATTGACGTTCCGGCGACCAGCACGAGCAGTGAGTGGCCGAGCGCGTAGGTGAACAGCAAGAGCCCCCCGTAGGCGACGTTGCCTTTCGAGGCGACGTAGGACAGGAGCACGGCGAGAATCGGCATAGCGCAGGGCGTGGCAATGACCCCGGTGAGCGCGCCGAGCAGGAACGCGCCGATCACGCCACCGACCTTCGGGGCAACGTGACGGGGCATCGGGAACTCGAACTTCGGAAAGAAGAGAATCTGGCCTCCCATCAACGCGCAGACGACGATGATGAGAATCGGCCAGAACTTCGAGGTCGTGCCGAAGAGCGTCCCGGCGAGACTGGCAATCATCCCGAGCACGGTGAACGCGGCGGCAATCCCCAGGAACAGGAAGAGGGCGAGCACAAATGCGTAGCCCTTGCTTCGTCCCCTGGTGTAGCCACCGACGAACCCGATGGCCAGCGGGATTGACGCGAGAACAC
>CBDUZK010000266.1:0-2966 GCA_965371675.1 uncultured bacterium
CGGAGAGTCACCTTGACCCCAAGCGGCATGCCCTTGCGGATCTTGAATGCCGCTATCGAGCGCCTTGCGTGGGTCCGGACAGGTCGCTGACCGGTAATCCTCGCAAGGTCGTCCGCAATCGTGCTGAGAACCTTGGCGTCCTGAACCGCGTCCTTGGTCGTGACGTTCACAACGACCTTCACCAACTTGGGAACCTGATGCTTGTTCCCATACCCGAACTCCTTCACCAAGGCCGGTGCAATCCGCTTCAAATACTGTTCCCTTAAACGTGCTGTCATGCGTCAATAATCTCGTCACATTCACGACACACCCGGACCCGACCTTCGCCGTGCTCCTCGCGGCGAATCTTGGCCCGTTTGCCACACTTGGGACACATAATGGCCAGGTTCGATACATCGATCGGAGTCGGCAGGTCGATGATACCGCCGGGTTTGCCCGGACCGGTAGCCCGACGGTGCTTCTTGGCAAGGTTGATGCCTTCGACAATCGCCCGGAAACGACCGGTCTTCTTCTCGTTCTTGATCTCGAGTATCTTCCCCCGGCGACCCTTGTGGTCGCCCGCGATCACCTCTACCAGATCACTCTTGCGCAGATGCATGGTCTAGACAACCTCAGTTGCGAGCGACACGATCTTCGTGAACTTGCGCTCTCTCAGCTCGCGTGCAACCGGGCCGAATACGCGGGTGCCCTTCGGCTCGCGCTTCTCATCAATCAGGACGCACGCATTGTCATCGAAGCGTACATAGGTGCCGTCCTGACGACGCATCTCTTTCCGGGTCCGGACAACAACAGCCTTTGATTTCTCACCCGCCTTGATCGGCGAATTCGGTATCGCATCCTTGATCGCCACCAGGACGATATCGCCCATCCGGCCGAAACGCCGTCTCGTACCGCCGTACACCTTGATGACCATCGCCCGTCGCGCACCGGAGTTGTCCGCAACGATCAGCCTGCTGTATTCCTGGATCACAGCTTCTTCACCACCCGCCAGCGCTTCAATTTGGACAACGGCCGGCTCTCCATGATCAGCACGCGATCGCCCTTCTGGCACTCGCCCCGCTCGTCATGCACATAGAATTTCGTCTTCCGCTTGATATACTTCTTGTACTTCCGGTGCAGCTCGAGACGCTCGATCGTCACGACGACCGTCTTCTGCATCTTGGCCGAACTCACCGTCCCGACAATGGTACGTCGGGTCGATCTATCCATCACTCTTCTCCGTTTCCGCCTGAATCGGGACCGCCTTCTCCCGCAGGACCGTCAGGCACCGCGCGACATCCCGCCGCAGCATGCGCAATCGCAACGGGTTGGGCAGTTGCTCGGTCGACCGACGCATCCGCAGCTTGAACACATCGTCATGCAGCTCACCGATCTTCCGCCGCAGTTCCTCCGGGCTCATCTCCCGCAGCTCAGAAACCTTCATAGTTCATTTCCTCGCGGGCAACGATCCTCGTCCGGCAGGGCATCTTGCTCCCGGCAATCCGGAGAACTCGCTTCGCCTCGCTGTCGGACAAACCGCTGAGTTCGAACATCACCGAACCGGGCTTGACTACAGCCACCCAGAACTCCGGAGTACCCTTTCCCTTGCCCATACGGGACTCTGCCGCCTTCTTGGTGACCGGCTTGTGTGGGAAGACACGGATCCAGAGCTTGCCCGACCGTCGCAGGACTTTGGTCAGGGTCAGACGCGCAGCTTCGATCTGCCTGGAAGTTATCCAGCTCGGTTCAAGCGCCATCAGACCATACTCACCGAAGTCGATCCGGTTGGCCGCAGTAGCCTTTCCCTTCATGCGTCCCCGCTGCTGCTTTCGGTGCTTCACGCGCTTGGGCATCAACATGATTCTACGCCCCTATCTGCTGGGGACTGACGTCACCCTTGTACACCCAGACCTTCACACCGACCGAGCCGGCCATCGTGTGCGCGGTCACGCACGCGTAGTCAATATCCGCTTTCAGCGTGTGCAGCGGCACTCGGCCCTGCAGCTGCCACTCGCTCCGGGCGATTTCGTGCCCGCCGAGCCGACCGCCGACCATGACCTTGATACCCTGGGCTCCGAGGCGCAATGCCTGGGTTACAGCGCGCCGCATCGCGCGGCGGTGTGCGATACGCTGCTCAAGCTGCCGGGCGACGTTCTGCGCCACCAGCTTCGCCTCCAGCTCAGGCACACGTACCACCTCAACCATCATCTGGACCTCACGCCCGACAAGCCGCTTCACCTCTGCCCGCAATGCTTCAAGATTCGACCGCCGCGTTCCGAACACCATACCGGGACGAGCGGTGAAAATCGTAACCGTGGTGCGATTGGCCACGCGCTTGATCTGAATGGTCGAAATCATGGCTTCGGGAAGCTTGGCCTCGACGTAACGGCGTATCTGCAGATCCTCGTGCAAATACTCCCGGTACTTCTTGCTCGCGAACCAGGAGGACTTCCACGACTTCGTGATTCCGAGCCGGAAACCCAGCGGGTGAGTCTTCTGTCCCATGCTAGACCTTGATTCCCTTCTTTGTCGCAACGCGCACACGCACGTGGAACGTCCGCTTGCGAATAACCGCCGCCATGCCCCGCGCCCGCGGACGCCAGCGCTTCATCGTGGGGCCCTGGTCGATCTGCACCTCGGACACGTACAGGTCTTCCTCGTGGAGCTTCGCCTTGCCTGCCTGCTGAATCGCGTTCGCGACGGCCGAACGCAGGGTCTTGAGCACCGGGAGCTTGATCGGCTTGGCAAGAAAAGCGAGCGTCCGCAGTGCCTCAGTCACGTCCTTGCCGCGAATCAGGTTGGCGATCAGCACGAGCTTCTTGGAGGAGCCCCGCTGATACCGGGTGACGGCGAAAGCTTCCATCAACGCCGATCCTCAGTCTTCTTCTTCGTGCCGGAGTGCCCCCGGAATGTCCGCGTCGGCGAGAACTCTCCGAGCTTGTGGCCGACCATGCGCTCCGTGATGTAGACTGCGATGAAGCGGTTGC
>CBDUZK010000267.1:0-2959 GCA_965371675.1 uncultured bacterium
AGGACAACTGGCCCGAACACCTGGCTATCAACCCGACCGGCGAGTTCCTGTACGTGTCAGGTTACGATCAGGACAGGCTCTTCATTGTGCGTACCGAAGACCTGTCGGTCGTGCAGGAATTGGCACTCGAGGAAGCAAACGGCCTCGCCGTGGAACCGGACGGCAGCCGTGTATACGTGACGCACTACCGCACAGACAGCATCACGGTCCTCGGCTACTGAACAAAGGACCCGCACTTTCCGCTTCGCTCCAATCTTTCTTCCCTCGGTGTCCTTGGTGCGCTTGGTGTTTGTCTCCGTCCGCTCCGGCTCCTCTACCTTTGTGTCCTTCGTGTCTTTGTGGTAAGACTCCGCTCCGGCTCCGTGTTTATCTGTGTTTGTCCGTGGTTGACTCTTCCGCTCCGCCCCGAACCCTACATCAACATGCCGCCGTCGACGCGGATCACCTGGCCGGTGATGTAGGCCGCCGCGTCTGAGGCGAGGAACAGGCACACTCCCGCGACTTCGTCCGGCGTGCCGCCGCGCTTGAGCGGAATGGCGTCGTAGTAGGCCTGCTTCGTGGCGTCGTCGAGCTTGCCGGTCATCGCGGTCTCGATGAACCCGGGCGCGACCGCGTTGGCCGTGATGTTGCGGGCCGCGAGTTCCCGGGCCGTGCTCTTGGTCAGCCCGAGCAGGCCGGCCTTGGACGCGGAGTAGTTGAGCTGCCCGGCATTGCCCATCTGGCCGACGACCGAGCTGATGTTGATGATGCGGCCCCAGCGTTCTTTCATCATCGGCCGGGCGCAGCCTTTCGTGAAGTTGAACGCGCCTTTGAGGTTGACCGCCAGCACCAGGTCCCATTCCTTCTCGCCCATCCGCAGCAGCAACGTGTCGCGCGTGATGCCGGCGTTGTTGACGAGGATACCGATGCCGCCCATTTCTTCCGCGATGCGGCCGCACAGAATCTGGACCGCGTCGAAGTCGCTCACGTCGATGGTGTAGGCGCGCGCGCCGTCGAGTGCCTGCGCCGTGGCCACGGCCGCGTCCGCGACCACGTCACACACCGCCACTTTCGCCCCGGCCTGCGCGAGCCGTTCCGCAATCGCGCGACCGATGCCCGAGCCCGCGCCGGTCACAATCGCAACCCTGCCCTCGATGCCTTTCATCGCTTCCTCCTATCTGACTATCGTCAACCTGCCCCGGCTGCGTTCGACCACGCCGGAGTCTTCAATCCTGACCACGTAGAAGTACATGCCGGTTCCGACCGGCCGGCCGTTGTCGTCGCGCAGGTCCCAGAACGCGGCCCGGTGCCCGGGGTTTGTTTCCTCGCCCCGGTCGAGCACGCGCACCCGGTCGGCCGCGATGTCGAATATGGTGACCGTGAAATCCGGGAACCGCCCGGCGAGTCGGTCGTCGGACGGTTCGTAGACAATCGTCGCCTGCTCGGTTCCCTTGCGCACCACGACCGGGTTCGGGCAGGAGTAGACCGCGCCGAGAAACAGCGGCCCGATTTCCAGATGCGCCTGCATCACGAGTCCTGACCCGGAGATGCGCCTAACCGCGACCCCGCTCTGCACCCCGTCGTGGAACATGGTCCCGGGCACGGTCCAGGGCGACACGCCCGAGTCACTCGCCTTCCACAGGTGCGCGTCCGAGCCGCGGTCGTCCGCGGGCAGGGCCAGGCTCGGCGACCCGTCCGCCCGCAGGATGCCGACCAGCGGCCGGCGTTCGTCGTCGTTGCTCACCTGCGATTCGTCCACATGCAGCATCAGCAGCCCTGCTCCCGGCAGCCCGGCATCGAACCCGGTACGCTGCCGGTTCTCGACCAGGAAGTACTCACCCGTGCCGGTTCCGCCGCGGCCCCAGTCGACCCCGTCCGGGTTGCGCGCGAGCCGGTACGCGACCGGCGCGGTCGCCGCGGTCGGGATGTCGACGCCCGGCAGGGAATCGACCAGCCCCTGTTCGAGCGATTCCGGCCCCACCCAGCCGAGCAGGTACTTACACCATGCGCAGGGATGCACCGGCGAACTGCCCGGTGTGCCGTCGGTCGCCTGCCCCCAGGACCCGCCCGCCATCAGGCAGAACCGGCCCAGCCCGGAACTGGAGTAGTCGGTGTCGTACAGGTCGGGCAGGCCGAGGATGTGGCCGAACTCGTGGCAGAACACGCCGATGCTCATGATTTCGTTGTCCTCGAACCGTTCCGGCTGGACCGAGTACACGTCCACGCTCACGCCGTCATCGGTCTGCACCGGCCCCGGGCTGCCGAACGTCGGGTCCGACAGTTGCCATTTGTGCGACCAGATGTGGCGTGGGTTCCCGGTCTCCTCCGCGCCCGGCCCCGCGTGCATCACCCAGAGTCCGTCAACCACCCCGTCGTCATCCCGGTCGTAGCGGGCGAAGTCGACGAACGGGTCCGCCTGCCGCACCAGATCGGCAACCAGGCCCTGACTGTTGTGCGGGTAGTCGCCGTAGATGCCGAACGAATCGCCGAGGTAGTACTCGAACCCGTACGCGGCCCGGTGCCAGCCCGAGAGCGCGCCGGTCAGCGCCAGGTTGCCGAAGCTCACTTCGTCGTAGTAATCGACAATCGAGTTGTTGCCCGCGGTGAACAGCGCCTGCCGGAACGCAGCCGTGTCGTGTCGCGCCGTGTTGTCGGGGAAATCAACGAGCAGGAGGAGCACTTCCCGGGTGTCGTCCGTGATCGGCCGCACCGGTTCCGGGGCCTGCACCAGTCCCGGCCAGCGAATAGTCGCGACCGGACGGCCATCCGGCCCGACCAGCGGCGGCATCGCGCGCGCGCCCACTGCCAGCACAGCCAGCAGTACGGCCGCACGGGCCGGGCTCATTGAACCGGAAGCTCTTCCTGTTTGTCGCGGCCGGACATGGAGCAGTTCCCCTCGAAGAAGCTGTCCCGCTGGATGATCAATCCCTTGCAGTGGATGTTGCCGTACACCTTCGCGCCGGCCTGCAGTTCCACGGTT
>CBDUZK010000268.1:0-2941 GCA_965371675.1 uncultured bacterium
GTCGGCAGCCGCAACTCGCCGGACGTGTACGTGATTGATTCGGAGGCTGATACGGTCATCTGCGTGATTCCGCTTTCCCATGCCGTGGGCTTCGCAGCCTGCAACCCGCGCGAGCACAAGGTATACCTCGCGGGGCAATCGGTGACCGTGCTCGATGGCCGGGGTGATTCCATCCTGGTCAACGTCCCGACGAACGGGGTATGGGGCCTGGCGTTCGACCCGGTCGGCAACAAGATGTACGCGACAACGCCCGGGGAAATCGTCGTCCTCGACTGTGCATCGGACAGCACGTGGTCCGTGCCGATCACGCGGTGGTGGAAGCCGATTCTGCCGGTCATCGATACAATCCAGAGAAAGCTGTACGCGTTCGATGATCGCCACATCTACGGATTGGTGCTCGATACGCGCGCCGATACCTTGATCCGTACGCTATACCTCGATGTGGCTGCGCGGGCCTCCCAGTATGCATTTGGTCGCGTCTACGTCGCGTCCCAGGAACGTTGTATCCTGCTCGCAATCGACCCGGCAACTGACCAGGTTGTCGGGAGCATCCAGTCGCACAACTGGCCCTCCGGTATCGTGGACCACCCTCAGTCTGGCAGCGTGTACTGCTGGAGCGAAGATGGCCTCAGCGCTCTCGCAATCGACCCGGCCACCAACCGCGTTACAGGTGCAATCGGGATAGCTCCCTTTCCACGCTGCTTCGAGGCGGTTGCTGACGGCGCCAAGTTCTACTCAGGAGGTGACCTTGAGGATGGCTGCTGGGTGGTGCGCGATGCAGTCACGGGAGAGCGTCTCAAGACGGTCGAGTACGACTCTCGAAGCCCCCAGCAGTTTGCCGACTACCCGGCGGCCGGGCTGGTCTATGGGCTGTTTCGCTGGGCGAGTTGGCACCAGACCTGGGTCATTGACGCGGTGACGGACAGTATCATCGACAGCCTCGACTTGGGCCGCTGGCAGGAGACACAGGCCTGTGCCGACTGCGGACGTATGTACTTTCTCCGTCGCGCTGGTGACATGCTGGTCGGTGTGGACGTCGCCGTGAACCAGGTTACGTCCACCATACAATCGGGCTCCGGCGGCCACCTTGCATATGACGCCGCCCGAAGCCGACTCTACCTCACCAGGCCGGACTCCGGAGACGTGCTGGTCGTGGATGCGTCGGGCGACTCCGTGGTCGCGACGATCGGGGGCGTCGGCGACGGGCCGAACGAGATGGTCCTCAGCACACGGGACGACCGCCTGTTCGTGGCGAACGACGTGACCGGCGACGTGACCGTCATTGACGCCGGGACCGGCGCCATCGAAGCCCGGGTCCCAATCGGCATCGGCGGGTTCAAGCTCGCGTACGATACCGCCCGGTCGCGGCTATTCTGTCTGGACATGGGTCGAAAGAGCATCTCGGTGCTCGACTGCGCCAGCCTCGAGTTGGTAGATTCAGTGCAGGTTGACAGCACTGTCTATCTGCTCTGCTGGAATCAGGAATACCGCCGGCTCTACGCGGGCGGCCGGGGCTTCGTGTACGCTATCCGGGAGGGTGTGCCCGCAATCGAGGGCAGGCCGAGTAATGTCCGGCAGCGCCTCGGTTCGACAGTCATCAAGGGCATGCTTCGTCTGCCCGGTCGCGTTCCCGCGTGGCTGCTCGATATCACCGGCCGCCATGTCACGGACCTTGTACCGGGCGAGAACGACGTGAGCCGCGTTGCGCCGGGTGTGTATTTCGTTGTGGTAGAGGGGGATAGGGCTGTTTCTAAGGTAATACTCCAGCGGTAGGCTTCGGGTCGGCAGGCCGGGGTAGTATCAGGCGCGGCAGAGTGCAGAAGTCGGAAAGGCACCCTCACCTTTATCCTCTCCCGTTAAGGGAGAGGATAGGCGGTGGCAGGAGGCGGAGAGCGTGAAGCGTGGTGCGGTGGCTATCTGTTTGACTATCCGTGACCGCTGGCCTATAGTTGCGCATGCGTGTGCGCGCGGGTCGGCTGAAGGGCCGGGAGTTGTTGTACCCGAAGTCCGGGCTGCGGCCGACCAAGGATGTGACGCGGCAGGCGATTTTCAATATCCTGGGCCCGCGGGTGCGTGGGGTCCGGGTGTGCGATTTGTACGCGGGCGGCGGGGCCTTGGGTATCGAGGCGTTGTCGCGCGGGGCGGCCGAGGTGGTGTTCGTGGAGCAGTCTGCGGCTGTGCTGCGGTTCCTGCGTAATAACGTGAAGGGCCTTGAGGTCGCGCGGGTGGTGCGGGGCGACGTGTTGAAGGTGCTGGGCCGGTTGAGGAAGGACGGCGCGTTTGACGTGGTGTTGTCCGACCCGCCGTACCGACGCGGGCTGGTGGACGCGACGCTCACCCGGCTGGTCGAATTGGACGTGGTGGCGCCGGGTAGTCTGTATGTGGTGGAGCATCACCGGTCCGAGCCACCAACGGTGCCGGATGGGTGGGTGCTGGAGCGGCAGGGCCGGTATGGTGATAGCCAGGTATCGGTATTGAGGAGGAACGGTGAGTGAGTTGAAACAGAAGGTCGCGGTTTACCCGGGGAGTTTCGACCCGATAACGTTCGGCCACATGGACGTCGTGATGCGGGCGACTCACCTGTTCGACCGTGTGATTGTCGCGGTCGGGAAGCGCCGGGGCAAGGACCCGTTGTTCCCGTTCCGGGAGCGGGTGCGGCTGGCGCGGGCGGTGCTCGCGGACGTGCCCCGGGTGGAGGTGGCGTCGTTCAACGCGTTGCTGGTGGATTTCGTGCAGGAGCGGCGGGCGTGCGCGGTCATCCGCGGGATGCGGGCGGTGATGGATTTCGACTATGAGTTCCAGATGGCGTTGACGAACCGGAAGCTGGCCCCGAAGCTGGAGACCGTGTTCTTCGTGCCGTCGGAGAAGTATTTCTATCTGAGTTCGTCCCTGGTCCGGGAGCTGGCGAGCATGGGCGGGAAGCTGGATTGTTTCGTGCCCG
>CBDUZK010000269.1:0-2940 GCA_965371675.1 uncultured bacterium
CGCGGCAGAAGACGTTCGCCGGTGTGCTCCGCATCGACCGCCGGACCGGGCTCCCGCTCGATATCCGGTGCACCGAGTCGCTGGGCCGGGCCGAATGGTCGCTCCGGTTCGGCCGGTTCGACCGGGCCGGGCACGTCCGGGTGCCGTTCGTGACCGAACAGGAACTCACAATCGTGGCCCCTGGTCGGGTCAGCCGGAACGGGCTGGACAGCATGGTGCGCGGGGTCCGGGCCCGGCTCGAAGGACTGTCAAGAGGCTACCGTTTGTTCCGCAGGTGGGGCAGGCTTGTGCTCCAGCTCGAACGCAGGTTCGCCCGCGAACCGCTCGAACTCCTGCTCGCGCCGGGCCGGGTCGAACTGTGGCAGGCGGTGCGGGTTGCCGGGGACACAACCCCGGGCGTGCACGAAGTCGGCGGCGACGCCTCGGTCAAGGTCCGCCTGCTTCACCGGGTCACGGCCAACCCCGGGCTTCAGGCCGAGATCAGGCACGAACTCCTGCCCGAGCCGCTGCTTGCCATCACCCTGCCTGACGTTGCCCGGGATACGGCTGCGTCTCTGTCGCTCGTGGCCCTGGTCCTTGACGGCCAGGTGCTGGACATCACCGGCGCGACCAGTGGTAACAAGGTCGAGTTCGGCAACCTCGGGGCCAGGGAACGGATTGCGATACTAGTCGAGCTTGCCAACCACCCGCCCCTGCCCGCAGGCTTCGACATCCTCTCCGAACGCTGAGCGGTTCCGCCTCACGGCGGAGGAGGAGAGTCAACCACGGACAAACACGGATGAACACGGATGAGGACGGGGGATTGAAGATAGAGGAATGAGGAGCGAACCCCGGGACGCGTCGGACGCAAGTCAAAAGGCAAATATCAAGATGCAAATGTCAAGATAGGGAGGCGGAGCGGAAGAGCGGTCAGCCGTCGGCGCGGGTCCTGCAATCTGCAATCGTCAATCTGGAATCTGAAATCCGGAAAGGCTGTCCCAGTGGTTTCGCGGAAGAGTTGGCTCAGCGCGTCAGGATGACCTTCCTACTTGAACCCTCGGACCCTTGAACCCTCGGACCCTTTCCTCTTACAAAGTAGACCCCAGGAGCAAGATGCCGGACGTCGTTCGTCCCCGCCTTCAGGTTCATTGCTTTCCTCCCCGCAACATCGAGCAGGGTTATTGGATACCGGGCATTGGTCATTTCCGTTTCGGGCATGTGCAGCACCCCGCGGGCGATGGTGGCCGGGGCAGGCTTGTGGGCGACCGGCGGCTGCGGCTCCGCGATTGCGACCGCGACTCTCCCGGCCGAGTCGGTCTTGATGAGCCAGACGTCGCTGGCGCCGGCGCCGAAGGACGCGGTGTAGCCGGCGACAGCGTACCCGCCATCCGTGGTCTGCGCCACCGAGTAGCCTTTGTCGGCGGCCGTGCCGCCCCAGGTGCGGGTCCACATCGTGTCGCCTGCGGCGTCGGTTTTGATGAGGTAGACATCACTGTAGTAGGTACCGAAGGACCCGGTCCAGCCGCTAATGATGTAGCCGCCGTCTGCGGTCTGGGCCACCGAGTAGCCGTAGGCGGGCCATGTGTCGCCGTAGGTCCGGGTCCAGATGGTGTCACCTGCGGCGTCGGTCTTGATGAGCCAGACGTTGTCCCCGTCGACGCCGAAGGAGTTGGTGCAGCCGGTGATGACGTACCCGCCATCCGCGGTCTGCACCACTGAGCGCCCGCTGTCGCTGCTGTCACCGCCGTAGGTGCGGGTCCACATCGTGTCGCCTGCGGCGTCGGTCTTGACCAGGTAGACGTCGAACATGCCGGCGGCGAAGGACATGGTGAAGCCGGCGATGACGTACCCGTCGTCCACGGTCTGTGCCACCGAGAAGCTCTTGTCCCAGAGCGTGCCGCCGTAGGTGCGGGTCCATATCGTGTCGCCGGACGCGTCGGTCTTGATGAGCCAGAAGTCGTGACTGCCGGCGCCGAAGGACCAGGTTTCGCCGGCGATGATATAGCCGCCGTCTGCGGTCTGCGCCACCGAGTAGCCGTAGTCGTCATAACTGCCGCCGTAGGTGCGGGTCCATATCGTGTCGCCCGATGCGTCGGTCTTGACCAGGTAGACGTCGGAGCTACCGGCGCCGAAGGACTTGGCGTAGCCCGCGATGACGTAGCCGCTATCCGCGGTCTGCGTCACCGACAAGCCGCGGTCGCTGTCCGTGCCGCCGTAGGTCCGGGTCCACAGGGTGTCGCCCCGTGCGTCGGTCCTGACCAGGTAGACGTCCGCGTCACCGGCACCGAAGGACCTGGTCCAGCCGGTGATGATGTAGCCGCCATCGGTGGTCTGCGCCACTGACCGGCCGCCGTCGGAGTCCGTGCCGCCGTAGGTGCGTATGAAGGTGACCTGCGCGGTGAGCGGCGCGACGAGGGAGAGGACAAGGATACAGAGCATGACGGGCAGCAGGCCGGGCAGGGGAACCTTCCTCATAGGCTTATGTTGCCGCAGGGAAACGGAATGTCAAATCTCTGCGGGCACGAACGGACCGGATTCCACAATCGTCAGGCGGGAACCTGCAATCGCCCGGACCCTTGATTCCCTTCGTCCTTGATCTTCCGCCTTGAACCCTGGAACCCTTGAATCCTGGACCCCTTTCCTCTTGCCATTCGGAATTGGAATGGCCGCCAGGGCCGCTGCGAGGATTGACGACAGGGGAATGAGTATGGAGGACGGGAAGCAGGAGTGACATTCGGGACCACATCTTGCCCGACCGGGGTTCTTGCTGGGAGTCCGAAGGAGAGTTCGTATTGCACCTCTGCTCATTCATCTTTCGGTGTTCCTCAACCGGCATCGGCTGTTGGCTCTTGGTCTTGAGCCCAGCGGGATGGTTCATTGGATGCGTCACCAGCCCCCGAACCGGATTCGACTCCAGACCCCGAATTCGGACTACCATACGATTCCGCGATTCATTCGGCA
>CBDUZK010000270.1:0-2883 GCA_965371675.1 uncultured bacterium
CAGTGATGGAAAGAATCCTGACGCCCGAGCCGGAGCCAAGGAACAGCAGCGACTCCTGGCCGCAGGTCTCCCAACTGGGTCCCCAAGGCCAGCGCCCGATGCAGCGTAGCCCCTGCGAGTCCGGCTTGCAGAACGTGTTGTAGTACGAATCGTCCAGCCCATGCTCCCGCAGCCAGCGTGCCCGCATCCTCGGATGCACGCCGGACAGGGACTCCTGCACCGCCCGGAACTCACCGAACTCCGGCTCTCTGGCCGACGCGGCCACAGCCAGCCCGACGAGCAGCAGAATAACAGTGTTCTTCAGCAGAACCTCCAACGACATTCTGACGACCTCGGGCAATCAGTCAAGGCCCGAACCGAGATTTGGCATTTAGGCTTAGGCATTTGTCATTGCCGCGCATTCGATACTGTCCGCCCCCGCACGAGTGAATCTGAATTCCAGTTGCTTCCCCTTCACGATGAGGTCAGGGTTGCGCAGGTCGGAGGATTCTATATCAAACCTCACCCAATCGTACGGCTTCTCGTACTCGCAGTCAACTGACCATGTGACAGGTGTCCCCCCGGGATAAGCATAAACCACGAGTTCGTAGTCCTGCCCTCCGTTCGCACCACCAAATAGCTCCACGTATCCTCCTGCGAGCGAGTCGAAATTGCAGGTGATAATTTGGGAAACCCGGTTGTTCTCAATGGAGGTCCAACCGCTCCATTCCGCTGTTCTTGGCTCTACCTTGTATGCTTGGGTCAGGGCGACTGCTGTCACCACCAAGGCCCCCAGAAGCACTCCTGCTCTGCTTTTCATTGCCTACCTCCCTTGCGTTTTGACCACCCGCAACGAGTAGTCCTTGTCACCTATTGCCACCTTGATAACGTAGACCCCGGCACCCAGACTGGCCACGTTGACCGTGTACCGCTGAAGTCCCTGCTTCTGCGCAACCACCGTGGGCAAGTGCTTCCTCAGCCTGCCCGCAACGTCGAAGATGCTGACCTTCAATTCCATCCCGCGGTTCACTTGGCATTCTATCACCGCAACATCCCTCACGACAGACCCGAGTAACCGGACCGGGCTTGCAGGACGAGACGGCCCGGCCTGTTCTCCAACTCCTGTAGCGGTGGTCTCATAGACTGCGACCCCTGCGCCCCACATCGCGGCATACAGGTAGCCGTTGCTGTAGTGCAGACGCCGAATGTCGGCCGGCGCCGTCGCCCGTCCCACTCTGACTGGCCTGCCCGGGTCGCTCAAGTCGAACACGTCGACACCATACCCGTCGCTGGTGGCGACAAATGCCTTCGACTCGCTCAACGCCACGTCCCACGGCCAAACACCTGTTGGCGTAGCCGACAGGGGACGCGGATGCGCCGGGTCGGAGATGCTGTAGACCCAGAGTGTATCTCGAACGTAAGGAATGTATGCGAATGTGTCGCGCACCGCCACGCCCGAGGCAGCCGGGTAGTCAAGCGTGGCGATTACAACAGGGCTGTCGGGTCTGGCGATGTTGATCACAACGAAGTCGGATGTTGCCACATACGCAAACGAATCCTGCACAGCCAAGCCATAGTAGACACCATCAGCAATTACACAACTTCCCACCAGCTCCGGCTCGCGCGGCCGGGCGACGTTGACGACGTAGAAACGTCGGCCAGCCGCAACATAGCAGATTGTGTCGGTCAGCACCAGATCCTGCGGGGCGTTCGTGAACTCGGCGCCGCCGGTACGGAGTGGACATGTGGGGTCTGTGACGTCCACCGAGAGCAGCCGGGGCAGGCGCCAGCCCATGAACGCGAAGGAATCCCGGGCTACGACAGATTGGGTCTGCGGAGACTGCCCTACGGTGTCGAACGTAGCCAGGGTCCGAGGCAGACTCGGTGCCGAAACGTCGACAATCTGAAGTCCGCTCTTCGTGTTCGCGACGTAAAGCAGGTTATCATCCACGTACACATCTACAGACCCATCGGCGGAGTACCACTGGCTGTCTAGTTCGGGGTTCGCCAAGTCATGGATGTCGAACACGCACAGCCCGGCCCAGTGCGAGGCGACATAAGCGTACGTATGATGCCGGAACACGAATGGGTCATACTGCCAGCCGTCCACATCACGCCTGCCGAGTTCGTATGGATTGGTGGAGTCGGACACATCCGCGACGATGAACCCATCGTGGTCGCCGAGATAGGCGTAGCCGGCATCTGCATACACCCGAAGCGCGTCGACCGACATTCTCCCGAACTCCGAGATGTTCTCAGGGTCGCTGACGTTGAGGATAGCCAGGTAGTCGGCCAAGAAGTAGAGCTTGTTCTGTTCCGCCTGCAAGTCCAGGCATTCGCCGGGACCTGAGTTCACCCACTGCGGGGCGGTAGGGTTGGTGACGTCGATGACATTCATCACCCACCGGCCGCCAAGGAACGCATGGCCGTTCGTGACCGCAATGACATCGCCGCTGTCGCGCAGGGCGCTGAGTTGGAGCGGTTGGCTCGGGTCAGCTACGTTGTAGATGCGGAAGCTGTCGCCGCCGAGGGTGTAACATAAGGTATCCTTGACCGTCAGGTCACCGATGACCGCGTCCATTGACCCAAGTTCCTGCGGGTTGGCCGGGTCAGCAATTGAGTAGACTTGTGCACCCCAGGAACCGCAGGCTACGAATAGCAGCGAGTCCTGCACCACCAGTTGGTTGATGAGGCCCCGGGCGTTGATTTGCCCCAGCATACGCGGGTTGGTGGAATCGGTGATGGACAGGATTCTGACCCCTGAACCTGAGCCAAGAAACAGCAGAGAATCCCGGCCGCAGGTTTCCCAACTGGGTCCCCAAGGCCAACGGCCGATGCAGCGTAGCCCCGCGAGTCCGGCTTGCAGAACGTGTTGTAGTACGAATCGTCCAGCCCATGCTCCCG
>CBDUZK010000271.1:0-2877 GCA_965371675.1 uncultured bacterium
GCGTCCCGTAGCACGGAGGTATCGCTCTCGGTCATCTCCCCGGGTCTGGTCGTCAGCTTCTCGGCAAACTCGGCCAGCGCCCGCTCCCGCCCGGACAACTCGACGCTCCGGAAATCCGCTGCCGCTGCCCGCACCCGCTCCCGGTTTCTCCAGTAGGCATTGAGCGCCTCGGCGTGGTGGCTGACGCAGTAGTCACACCGGTTTGCCGCCGACACTACCGTCGCGACCAGTTCCCGCTGCGCCCGGCTCAGGCCGGCCTTCCCGAACATCACCGCCTGGTACAGGTCCAGGTGCGCCTTCATCGCCTCAGGACTGAGGCTGTGAATCCTCATGATGTTCGACACCTTGCCCCGGGACCGGCCGATTGCCTTGTACAGCTCGGCCAGCCGCCCATCGGCCGCGTCTTCCCCGACCACGTCAATCCACGCCATCGCGACTCCTTTCCATCTAGAGAAACAGCCAGGCAAGCACCCCGGCCACGACCAGCGCCGGCACCATATTCAGGACCTTGATCTTCTTCAAGCCGAGCATGCTGATACCCATACCGATGAGCAGCAAGCCGCCGGCTGCGCTCACCTCGGTCACCACCGCGTCCGCCAGCACGTTCTGCACCGAGCCGGCCAGCAACGTTAACCCGCCCTGGTACACCAACAGCGGGACCACCGAAAAAACCACTCCGATTCCCATCGTGGCCGCCAGCGCAATCGACGCGAACCCGTCCATGAAGGACTTGGCCAGCAACAGGTTCGGCGACCCGCCCAACCCCTCCTCGATTGCGCCCAGCACCGTCATCGACCCCATGCAGAACAGCAGGAACGCGGTCACCATCCCTTCGCTGAACCGCTCGTTCCGAAGCCGGGTCTTCCGTTTCAGGAACTCGCCCAGCCGGTTCAGGTGCCGGTCGATGTCAATCAGCTCGCCGGCCACGGACCCGGTCACGATGCTGAGGACCAGGATCAGCCAGTTGGCGGTCTTCACCGCCATGCTCACGCCGATTGCGATGGAGAAAAGCGCGATCCCCTGGAACGCGATCCCGGTCAGACGCTTCGGCAGCCGCGACCCGACCAGCAGCCCGACTACGCTGCCCGCCACCACCGCCCCGACGTTGACCAGGGTCCCGAGCATCATCCGCCGCCGAGCCGCACGAAACCCCGGATTCCGCCAAACCGGGTCGTTTTCAGGAATACACTTCCGGCCATGGTTGCTCCTTTCGTCACTTTGCCCCTGCATTCTACGCCGCTCCGGCAATCCCGCAACCGACAACGAACACCCTTCTCCCCGAAGCTCGGAAGCGACGGACGTCCAGTCTGACTACACCCGACAAGGTGCAGCTACAAGTGCGCTTGGTTGCCCACCGGCCGGTTACGTCGAAGCCGTTGATTGTGGCAGGTCAATCAGCCATCCATTGATTCCGTCCGGTCCGCGCCTATGATTACGCCGAATCAGAAATGGAGGCATCATGTCAGGATTGAAAATACTCTGCAGCATCATACTGGCTGTGTCATTTGCGGCCGGCTCGGTTTCGGGCGACAAGGTACGGGTCAACTGTCCGAAACAGGACCTGGCCCGCGTGGCCCGGTACGTGGACGAGTTCTACGAGGTATCGGACGACTATTTCGTCGGCGCCATGTCAGGAAGTAATCTGCGGAAAATCGAACGCCTCGGCTACCGCGTCGAACCGGTGGTCGAAGAAACCCCGACCTCGGACCCGCCGACGCTCGCCCATTATCACACCTACACGCAGATAATGGACACCTTCACCATCATGGTGCAGAACAACCCGGG
Organism: uncultured bacterium; assembly: GCA_965371675.1. Taxonomy (GTDB): domain Bacteria; phylum Hydrothermota; class Tepidihabitantia; order Tepidihabitantales; family Tepidihabitantaceae; genus DSBX01. Next base: position 1,786 of record CBDUZK010000271.1, read on the forward strand.
CATCTGCTGCCTCGAAACCCTGGGCATGTCGGTCGGCGGCAGGTACATCGTCGCGCTCAAGATATCCGACAATCCGACCGTGGACGAACCCGAGCCGCGGGCGATGTGGGACGGCGCGATTCACGGCAACGAACCGATTGCCGCGGAGGTCGTATTCTATCTCGCGCTCCAGCTCATCTCCGAGTACGGCACCAGCCCGGATATCGCCTACCTGGTGGATAATCGTGAGACCTGGCTGATTCCCCTGGTCAACCCGGACGGGTTCGCAAGCTCGCCGCGAAACCGGCGCAACAACAACAACCAGGACCTCAACCGCTGCTACGGCTACGTCTGGCAATACCAGTCCTCGTCCCACAGCCCCTGGGGCGAACCCGAAGTCAGGGCCCTGTGGAACTTCGCCCAGCGCCACGTAATGCACCACTGGGTCCAGTACCACTCCGGCACTGAGGCGGTCATGTGGCCGTGGGGATTCAGTCGGATTGCGCCGATTGACAGCGTGTACCACAGCTTCCTCGCCAATCGGTACGACGACTACGTCCACTACGGCGCGTTCCAGATTGCCCGTGGACTCTACCCTGCCTCCGGTTCCTCGGTTGACTACTACTACGGTGCCGAAGGTGCGCTCGGCCTCGGCATCGAAGTCTCCTACACCAAAGCCCCCCCGCCCGGCCAGATTGAAGACATCTGCATCGAGAACTACTACGCCAACCTCGACCTGCTCGCCGAGATTGCACACGGTGTCGACGGGTTCGTGGTCGACTCCGCAACCGGCGACCCGATCCGCAACGCCCTGGTGCGGATGATGCCGCCGGACTGGCCCGTGTACACCGACCAGTCCGGCTACTACCACCGCTACGCGCAGGCCCAGACCTGCTCCCTGCTCGTCACCGCCAACGGGTACAAACCCAAAGTCCTGCGCGGGGTCACGGTCCTGGCCGACACCAACGTCTGGCTCGATACCTTCCGCCTGGTGCCGGACTCGGCCGAACCCCGGTGCGCGGAAAAAGTGGTGCTCTGCCGCATCGGCGGCACCTCCACGCCCTACACCGACGCCTACACCGCGTACGGCCTCGGCCCGGCCGACGGCATCCG
>CBDUZK010000272.1:0-2874 GCA_965371675.1 uncultured bacterium
CCGGCAGGAAGAAGCGTATGAAGTACGGCGCCGACCTGGTATCCTGGGGCGGCGGTGCGTTCTTCGCCCTGAAGGGCAACAAGACGCGTGAGCTGTGGCGGTACGTAATCCCGACGGCGATGGCGGCCCGGCCCGAGCGTTCCGGGGTTCTGGGCGGTGATCGATTCGACATTCGGAAATCGTCATTCGCCATTACTCCGAACCCGCTCACCGGCGGATTCGCGACCCTGCGGTACAGCCTGCCGATGGCGGGACCTGCCACGATTCATGTCTTCGACGTGACCGGGCGGTCGGTGATGGAACGCAGCGTGACTGCGACCCGGGTGGGAGCGGTCAGCCTAGACGTCCGCAGCCTGAGTGCGGGCATCTACCTGGTGCGGTTCGACGCGAGGGACTTCACCGCGACCCGCAAGCTCGTCGTGCAACGGTAGGCCGACCGCGCGTCCCGGCGTCGTATCGTCCCGCGGCCAGGGCACGGTCAGATTGACCGGACTGCAACGAAGCCGTATACTCCCGGCCGCAGCCGGTTGTCCGTTCCAGGAACGGATGAAGGGCAGCAACCGAAAGGAGCATCTATGCATACACGCACCATTCTCTGCCTTCTACTTGTCGGGCTGTGCCTTGGGCTATATGCCGAGCGGGGCGGCAACTACCTGATTATTGCCGACTCGACCTACCTTCCCGCGGTCCAGCCGCTCGCAGACTGGAAGACGCACAAAGGGCTTGTCACCAGGATCGTATCGGTTACGGACATCGGACGCAACAGCAGCGCAATCCGTAACTACATCATTGCCGCCTGCGACAGCTGGGAGATTCCGCCCGAGTACATCCTGCTCGTGGGCAGCCCGGTCCAGGTACCATCCTACCTCGGCCACTTCGACACCTACTACGGCAACACCACCGGTGCTTACCAGATGGAGCTGCCGGTCGGCAGGCTGCCGGCATTGAACGCGGCCGAGTGCCGGGCGATGGTGGCCAAAATCATCGCCTACGAGCAGGGCACGGGCACGAGCGATACTACCTGGTACATCAAGGGCACGACCGTGGTGCGCGAAGACACGCCACCCGACTCCTTCTACCAGGCCGACTGCCGGATCGTACGCGGCTACTGGACCGCCGCCGGTTACGTACGGGCGGAAAGCCTGGCGAACTTCCAGGGCGACAACAGCTCCCACGTCAACCTTGCGGGACAGGACGGCCGCGCGTTCATCACCTACCGCGGCCTCGGCGTCAATTTCTGGTACCATCCGTTCAACCAGGTGACACCCGCGAGCTGGGGCAACGGCGGCAAGATGCCGATTGTCGTCTCCGCGACCTGCGCGACAATCACGCTCGCGCCCTACGAGAGCATGTACGGCGACAGATTCGTACGCGCAGGGAGCGCCGATTCACTAGGCGGGGCAATCGCATTCTTCGGGACAACCCGGACGGGAATCCACATCTCCCGCCACCGCAGCGCCTGTTACCGCGGGTTCTTCCGGGCAATCTACGAGAACGGCTGTCGTCGGCTCGGTCCGGCGACCCTGGCCGGGCGTAACTACCTGGATTCGCTGTTCTCGGACTCGGTCCGGTATGTCGAGTGGAACCTGCTGGGTGACCCGGAGCTTAACATCTGGACCGGTGTACCCGTGCCGCTCGACGCAACCCACGATACGATTGCCTACGTCGACAGCACGCGGAATTTCGAGGTGGTTGTGCGCTCGCACGGGGTCCCGGTCCCGGGTGCCCTCGTCTGCCTGTCCATGGACAGCACGCTGCAGGTTAAGGGTCTGACCGACAACTCGGGCTGGGTCGAGTTCGATGTGACACCGGTCAACGCCGGGAGCCTGTGGGTCGTTGCGACGAAAGCTGATTGCCGGCCGTATGTCTGTCCGGTGCCGGTACCCCTGTTCCGGCCCGACTACGAGGTGATAGCGGTAACCGCGCCACGCAACACATGTGCATTCACGGATTCGGTAGTGCCGTCCGCAGCCTGGCGTAATAGCGGTCTGGTGGCGCGTGACTTCGAGGCGTGGATGCTGGTTGACTACCCGCCCGGGACCCGGGTCTACGCCGAACGCGTGGATGTGGCCGGGCTGGAGCCCGGCGATTCGACGGTCGTGGACGGGTTCCCTGCGCTCTACCTCGATGGGCTTGGAACCTGGTCATACAAGTGCAGCACGGCCTGCGCGCTCGATACGGTTGCGGCGAACGACACGGCAATCGGGTTGTTCCAGGTCCTGACCGCGGAGGCGGGCGTGGGCGCACTCCTCGCGCCGAACGGAACCCTGGAGCGCGGGCAGTCGGTGGTTCCTTCGGCACGGCTCCACAGCTCAAGCCAGGCAGCCTTCCCTTGCCGAGCCTGGTTCCTCATCCGCGACGGCACGGACAGCATCGTGTACCGCGACAGCCTGCTCATTCCGCGACTCGCGGTCGGGGACAGCGTGGTACGGTTCCGGTCCTGGCTGGGCACGGACCGTGGAGGTGACTACACCGCCCGCTGCTCGCTCCACATGGCCGGCGACCCTCATCCGGCGAACGACTGGCTGGAACTGGAATTCACGGTCCGCTGGTGGCCGGACGGTTGGAACGAAGCCACCTCGATGCCGCTCACGTCATCCGGCAAGCCGGTGAAGCGCGGCGGCTGGCTGGCGCTGCACGGCGATGGCATGATCTACGCGGCCAAAGGGTACAAGACCAGCGACTTCTACCGGTACGACCCGGTTGCCGATACCTGGGTCGAGCTGCTCCCCATCGGCGACGGAACACCCGGCCCCAATGAAAGCGGCAAGGGCGGAAAGGGCATTTCTGACGGCAGCCGTTACGTCTACGCCACGCTCGGCAACAACACGAAGTGGTTCCTGCGCTACGACATCCTGGCGAACACCTGGCTGG
>CBDUZK010000273.1:0-2869 GCA_965371675.1 uncultured bacterium
TCGTGGCGAAGTACACGTCGGCCGGTGCGCTGCTGTGGCAGAAGACCTACAACGGAATGCAGGCTCAAGACGACGGGGCCGTTGCACTCGGCATCGGTCAGACCGGCGACGTCTACGTGACCGGGTACAGCGAAGGTCCAGGCACGTGCAAGGACTACGTCACCATCAAGTACAATGAGGCGGGCACGGAGCAATGGGTGCGGCGCTACGACGGTCCGGAGCATCTCGATGACCTTCCCTCAGCACTCGCCCTGGCTCCGAACGGGAATGTCTTCGTGACTGGACGAAGCCATGGAGGCAGCACGGACTGGGACTACGCGACCGTCTGCTACTCGTCAGGCGGAGCCCTGCGGTGGGTTTCTCGCTACAACGGGACTGGCGACTCAACAGACTACGCGACGAGCATTGTAGCGGATGCGGAGGGGTATGCATACGTAGCCGGGCAGGCTGTGGAGGTCGGGCTGAGCGAGGCCGGCGCGGCGTCAGTAATCAAGTACAACGACGCCGGAGACTCCGTTTGGGTGCTTCGGCTCGCTGGGGTCGATCCACGGTGGAGGCAGTTCCGGGACGCTCGGGTCAGTGTCGGTCCATTCGGTTGCTACGTGGGCGGGTCTGGTCATGGGGCGTTCCTGTGCGCCCGAATCTCCGCACGGGGCGACACGCTGTGGCAGCGTGCCGCTGAGTGGAGTGGAGGCGTGCTGTCAACGGCCATGGTCGTAGATGGTCTCGGCACCTCCGTCGTCACTGGCAGGATGCGGATTGCGAGTCAGTACGACTACGCCACTGCCGCATTCGACAGCTCTGGAGCAGTACGATGGCAGCGTATCTTCGAGGGTTCCGGGTCACGCGATGACATCCCGGCCGACATCACGGTGGGGGGGGATCGAAACGTATATGTTACCGGGCTTGGGGGGAATGAGGGGCGCACGACCGATGCCGTGACGATATGCTACGATTCCCTTGGCGCAGAGGTGTGGGCGGACACCTTCGATGCAGGGGACTACGCCAGGGACCGAGGTACGGCCTGCGCCTACTCACGCGAAGGTCGAGTCGTCGTGGCGGGTGGTACCGGACGAAGCCAATCAGGGCGTCTTCGCTCTGACATCCTAGTAGTTACCTACGCGCCCCGAATTGGGATTGCCGAGCCAACGCGGCGTATTCGTCCTTCCCGGAGCAGAATCAGTATTTCCCCGAATCCTTTCTCGGGCCACACGACAATCCGATTCTCTGCAGGCGAGTGGTCGCCTGCCGAGGTCAGGATTCTCGATGCTACCGGAAGAGTGCTGAGGGCCATGGCTTTGACCTCGGCCTCGGATTCCGAAGTCCAGTGGGATGGCCGTCTCGAGGACGGTGGATTGGCCCCGACGGGTGTCTACATCGTCGAGGTCACGGCAGACCACAAGCGTACCTCTGGCAGACAGAGGGTCACCACCAAGCTCGTGAAGTCCAAGTAGCAGGAGCGTATTTGACGCAAGGTAGGCTGTTTGGCCCAGACGAACTGACTACCTAGATGAGCTTTCGATGAGTCCAAGCCTGGAGGGAACATGAGGAACACGCGCACAACCCGAAGCGCCTCGGCAGTGATCACTTGCCTTCTGCTGGCGGTTGCCACCGTGACTGCCGCAGACTGGAACAAGATCTGGAGTCTGGCTTCCGGAGATGACGTGGCCAAGAAGGCCCTTCTCGATGCTGACAACCGCGTCTACACCTTGGGCCAGAGCGAGGACAGCGAAGGAGACACCGTGGCAGTTGTCTTCCGTTGTGATGCGAACGGCAACAACGAGGCGTATTGGGTCTACGAGGTCGACAGCAGCGCCGTCCATCCTGTGGACTTCGTCCTGGGGACCAGAACCGACAGCACCGGGACGTGGGGCGTGCTGTACGTTGCCGCCTGCGTCTCCAATGGCACCGACTTGGACTTCCACGTCCTGCAGTTCGACACCAGGACCGCCCAGTCCCTGCCCGCTTGGTCTGACGTCTTCGACGGGGGCCATGGAGACGACAGACCCGTGGCCATAGCCTTGCTTGGGACCGGCGTGGTCGTGACAGGCGAGAGTCAGTCTGCATCGGACGGGTGCGACTATCTTACCGGAGCCTACTATGCTGACGGCAGCTACCAGTGGAGCCCGAGTTATGTCCGCCACGACCGCGCTGGTCTAGACGACCGTCCGACCGCCCTCTTCGTGGAGGGTGAGGAAGACAACATCCTCATTACCGGTTCGAGCGAGGTCGACCTGACCGAGCTTCACATTTGGACGGTCATGTATGACGCGAGCGGTTCCGAGGTGTGGAGTGCCCTGGTCGACGACCCCGGCTGGTCAGAGAGCGTCGGGTTGGGCATAGCAGTCGTTGTGCGTGAGGACGACTACTCGACAACCCACCACGCCGTGGTTCTGGGTAAGTGTCAAGTGGCGGGCCCGTACTGGGCAAGTGTCCTTGTGAGCTTCGAAACGGGCATCGAGGATCCGGATACAACTCCCGGGTTTGCGCTAGACACGTGCGTGTACGCAAGAGAGTACTACGACCGCGTACCGGCCGCCATGGTTTGTGTGGATGGAGATGATGATCTACCCTGCGTTTACTATACACTCGCCGAGGACTCGTCCAGCGAAACGGCCATCCTGACCGTCAAGTACGAGTACGACGACACGCCAAGCTTCAACCTCAAGTGGGAGACCAAGACCGACGCCGGCACTGGTGATGGCCCCAAGGCCATCGGTCTCATGGGTTTCGAGGACCCTTGCGTTGCGGGCGACCTCACCGATTCCAATTCCGACATGTTCGCCCACTGGCACGACCAGGAAACGGGCAAGCTGCGAGCGAGGTGGACCTACGACACGACCTATGCCCTTTCGACCGCCGACATCGT
>CBDUZK010000274.1:0-2866 GCA_965371675.1 uncultured bacterium
GCTGCTTCTCGGGATGGTCAAGAAGTGATGTTATATCCCCGGTATTTACCGGCATTCCCCAATGGTCTCCGAAATGCCCGGCAGTACGGGAAGATCAATTCTGAGTGAACAACTTCGCTTCAGGCAGATTGTCTCTGAGGAAAGCCAAGCCGTTGACAACCAGAGGTTCTACGTCTATTGTCCTGCATGCTGTCTCTTCTCAGGGGGCTCGACCAACAGGTCAGGGTCGCAGTCAAACACTTCTGGGCCACCCGTCAACGCCAGACCCGAAGCCAACAGACCCGGGGCAAGCGGGACCAGGGCGCCCGAGGCGCAGTCACTGGCGGTGCGCAGATGGACGGGTTCATCGACATCCTTGCAGGACTGGCAGTCAAGGTCGGCGCCGACCCATCGTGGGTGCACCGCAAGAAGGCCCTGGAACTACCCGGCTTCTTCCGGCCAACCAAGGAATGGGACCTGCTTGTGGTCAAGGACGGCCAGCTCGTGTGTGCACTTGAGGCGAAGTCACAGGTTGGACCATCTTTCGGCAACAACTTCAACAACCGGACTGAAGAAGCCATCGGGAGCGCGCTCGACCTCTGGACCGCCTATCGCAAAGGCGCACTCAACAAGGCGGCACCGCCCTGGCTCGGGTACATCTTCCTGCTCGAAGACTGCCCCGGCTCGCAACACCCGGTCAGGGTCAAGGAACCGCACTTCAAGGTGCTGCCCGAGTTCAGAGAGGCGTCGTATGCCGGGCGCTACGAGCTTCTCTGCCGCAAGCTGATGCGCGAGCGACACTACAACGCCACAGCGTTCCTCATGTCGAAACGTCCCGCCCGACCGTCGGGCCGCTACTCGGAGCCGGCCGAAGACCTGGCAATGACCAACTTCTGCCGTGCGTTCGTTTCCCACATCGCCGCGTACGGCAGGGACTAGTATGGCGAAGACCATTCACCAGCTCGTGCAGGGCGACGCCCGGGACCTGTCCTTCATCGCCGACGAGTCGGTCCACCTCGTTGTCACCTCGCCGCCCTACTGGACCCTGAAGCAATACCGCGAGCATCCTGATCAACTCGGACACTACGCCGACTACGAAGGATTCGTGGCCCAGCTCGCCAAGTCGTGGAAACACTGCTTCCGTATCCTGGTTCCGGGCGGCAGACTGGTATGTGTGGTCGGTGATGTCTGCCTTTCGCGCCGCAAGTTCGGCCGCCATGTCGTGATCCCGCTCCACGCCGACATCGTCCTCTCCTGCCGTCGCGCCGGGTTTGACAACCTCAACCCCATCATCTGGGCCAAGATTGCCAATGCGAACTACGAAGTGAACAACGGGCCCGGGTTTCTGGGCAAACCCTACGAGCCCAACGCCATCATCAAGAACGACATCGAGTTCATCCTGATGCAGCGCAAACCCGGCGGATATCGCAAGCCGACCGCACAGCAGCGCAAGCTGTCGAAGCTGACCAAGAAAGAACACGGAGAATGGTTCCGCCAGTTCTGGAACATGACCGGGGCTTCGACCAAGCAGCACCCGGCACCGTTTCCGATAGAGCTTGCCTACCGGCTGGTGCGCATGTTCAGCTTCACGAGCGACACAGTGGTCGATCCATTCTGCGGCACCGGCACCACAATGCTTGCGGCCATGAAAGCCAACCGCAACTCCATCGGCGTCGAAATCGACCCGCACTATGTGGACATGGCCCGGCGTCGCATCGAGAAGCAAACCAGCACGCTGTTCCCCGAAGCCGAACTTGAAGTGCTCACAGCCGACCAGCTCAGCGACAAGACCACTGCCCAGGCGGTCGCCGTTGCCGACAAGCCAAAGAAGAAGCGAAAACCCAAGGCAGCCAAACGGAACCCGGCATGAACATGGGAACGGACGAAGTTGGATGGGCAGGAGATAGGTAATGTGTCCTCGGAACCCCCGACGAATTGAAGGAGCAGAGAAGTGAAAATCCCGAATCCGGTCTCGTTCCTCACAAACCTCGTACTTATCGCACGCGCTGACGGGAAGCTCTCGCCGTCAGAGACCGCACAGCTTGATGCCATTCGCAAGGAGCTGAAACTCAAGAAGTCGGACCTCAATGCTGCCGAGAAGGAAGTCGAGCGAGGTGCCAAACAGCCGAAGCCACTCGGCTCCTTCGTAGGTGACGTGCTCAACCTCGATGCTATGCTACGTGTGGCGTACGCTGATGATGACCCAGCCGAAGCAGAGCTGGCACTCATCAGAGACTACTGCCAAACCACGGGCATCAATGAGGGTCAACTGGCCAAGATCAAGGATGAGGTGCTCGCGTCGCTGAAGGCACAGTCGAAACCATGCCCGTCCTGCGGGTCGGCCACGGACCCCAGCAGCAGATTCTGTCCGCAATGTGGAGCGAACCTTGCGGAGGTGGGCGAACCCGTTGCCGTCAGAGCAACCATTCCCAAATCCGGGATTGCCGTGGAGTTTGCGGAATCGACCGCCGCGGGCTTCCCAAAGGCCCTCGAGGTCGCCCAAGCGATGGACGGCTTCCAGACTTACCAAAAGGGCAAGAAGAAATGGTACCTTGCCTCGTTCCCGTCCGGCAACGTAATGGACGTGCTGCCTCTTGCGGAGTCCCTGAGCGGAATCCGCAACAAGCTCCTGTACGTTGACGGGGAGGAGAAACAGTGGAACGAGGTGTTCGGATTCACATGGTGCTCAGCGCAGCGCTCGACTGCGTTCAATCCTATCGAGTACTGCTTCGGCAAGGATGAGAACAGACTGAACCCTTGGGGCTGCAAGCAGGCCAGAATGGACTGGACCGAGTGGGCAGATTGGTTCAGCTACGGACGGTGGGAGAAGACAGGCGTTCTCAACAAGAAGTTGATCTGGCGGTTTGACAAAGACCGAATCAAACAT
>CBDUZK010000275.1:0-2841 GCA_965371675.1 uncultured bacterium
GGTCGCGTTGTAGATTGTCGAGCCGGCCGAGTCGATGGTGACCCGGACCGGGATGCTCGACTGGGCAGCGGTGCCGTAGTTGGCAATCTTCACCTGCGGGTAGAACGTGGTGTCGGTCGGAACCGAGGTCCCGGCCGGCATCCGGACCGCCGTGCAGGCAACGTCGTTGGTCACGACCGCCGAGTACGTGATGCGGATGTTGGCCCGGTAGGTGGTGTACCGGCTCATGACCGGCGGGTTGGTGAAGTCCGAGAAGCCGTACTTCGCGCGGTAGTTGGGCGAAGTCGAACTGTACCGGTAGTAGCGTGAACTCTCGTAGGTGCCGTCCTGATGCCGGTAGGAGCAGAGCAGGTTCTGGCCCGCGGTGTGGGTGAACTGGGTCTGCAGCGTCAGGGGCGTCCATCCGATGGCGCCGGACCGGGTCAGGTTGCCGGACCAGACCGAGGTGCCCGGTGTCTCCCAGTTGGTGGTCGCAAACTGGCTGTAGGTGACGTCGTTGAACCACTGCTGGGATTGGTTCAGGATGTCGGTCTGAGAACTGGTGGAGTAGAACGCGATCGCGGTGACATTGCCGCCCGCGTTCAGGCCGCCGAGTTCGGTCGACACGTAGAGCATCTGGCACCGGTAGTAGTTGTACCAGATGTACCACATGCAACTGGTGCTACCCGTGCCGGTACCGACTATGACCTCAGCATCGGTTTCACCCTTGGCCGGCTCTTCCGGTGACTCCATGTCCATGGCAATCTGCATCTCGGGCAGGTCGACCCAGTTGCCCGACCGGTCCTGCCGGTGGAGCGGGCCCGCGATAACCGTGGAATAGGTCCCGTCGAGGTTGTCGAACGTCTTGGAGTTTTCGGAGCGGTAGCGGACCAGCTCCTGCGCCGGAGCCCAGTCCCCGAACAACCCGCCCTGTTCCCACAAGCCGGGAACCTCGGTGGTGTTGTTCTGTACCGCAGACGCGATATCGGTGTAGTGGCGTACGTCCTTCACCTGGTCGGCCCACAGGGAGCCGACGGCGAGGAACACGATTGCCACGACCAGAATCGCAGGTTTGTGTTTCTGGTTCTGCATCTAGCCTCCTAGGATTTGTTTCGGTCGCGGCCAGTGACCGACGACCTGCTGTCTGTACGAACTCTAGTACACCGACCACACCCCAGCGGGTGCCTCTGACAATCCGGGTGAAGCCCATTGAGCTGCCGACGACCGCGGTCGCCCGACAGCAATTGGATGTTACCCCCCCTCAGGGGCTGTCAAGCAGCACCCGGGTGACGCGGCGAGCGTGTCACCGACCCGCAACTTGACGCCAGGGCGCTCATGGCTAGAATCCCATCCGTTCGCGACGTATGGACGCATAATATGAGGAGCGCACTATGAAGAAGAACGTAGTCATGACCGCCACCATGGTCCTGGTGGCACTCGCTGTCACCGGTGTGCAGGCCCAGGACCACCAGTTGGCGGCCGTCTGGACCTCGGACATGGAACTGGAAGTAGATACAATCGTGCTGAAGTTCCCGGACACCCGGGAAATCATCGCCTTGAGCGGGTTCGGCGGCCCGCCCGAGACCCAGGACACGGCCGACCTCGGCCAGTGGCCGGAACCCGAAGCGGTCAGCATCTATTGGCTGGTCGACGGCGACCGGCAGCCGGTCTTCGACATCCGCAGCCCGGAGCAGGACACCTGGTACGATTTCCCCTTCTTCGCCCCGGGCGCGCCCGAACGGGCCGGCATCCTGTTCTTCCGCGGGGTCGGCGGGGTCGAAGAGAACCCGTGGCACTCGGTGCAGGCCCGCCTGTCCGCGTACCCGAACCCGTTCACGCACCGCACCCGGCTCACCGTTCGGCTGACCCGGGCCACGCGGGTCACTATCGACCTGTTCGACGAGTCCGGCGCCCTGGTCCGCAGCCTCGCCGCGGGTGAGTTCGCGGCCGGCGACCATCACTGGTCGTGGGACGGCCGCGACGTTCGTGGTCATCGCCTCGCGAGCGGCGTCTACCTCGCCCGGCTCGCAGCCGGCGCCGAGCGGTCCCTGGTCAAGCTCGTCCTGACCGACTGACGCCAGACCGGCACTTCCCGAAACGGGGCCCGTACGGGCCCCGTTTCGTCTCACCATTCCGCACTCTGGCTTCCGACCTCCTTGAGTCAGGGCTCCCTTCTTCTCTCCTCTTCCATCTCTCCTCATTCGCCCTCCTCAATCCTCTATCCTCATTCCTCCGCCCTATCTGTGTCCATCTGTGTTTATCCGTGGCTTATCCCTGCCCGCTGCTCGGGTCGGGCTTCGACCCACGCTTGACTTGACGGAACGCTTTCCTACAATCCTTGCGCACATGCGACAGATTCGGATGATAATCGGCGGCGTTGAGTTGCAGGGGCAGCTCGACGACTCGCCGCTTGCCGCCCGAATCTGGGACCTGCTGCCGTTCGAGTGCCACGGCGAAACGTGGGGCGATGAAGTGTACTTCCCGGTCCAGCTTGAAGACAACAACCCGGACCCGGTCGACACGGTCAAGGTGGGCGACATCGCCTACTGGCCGGACGGACCCGACCTGTGCATCTTCTTCGGCCGCACGCCCAAGAGCACCGACGACACGCCGGTTGTCGCAAGCCCGGTCACGGTTGTCGGGACCTTCGTATGCGACCCGACCGACTTCCGGATGATACGGCGCGAGCGGCGCGGCATCCCGGTTCGGCTCGGACGGGTCAAGGTCGAGGACACCCCGCCCGAACCGGCAGTGCAGACGGAGCCGGAGGACGACTCCGTCGATAAGGGGCAGTAGCTCAGTTGGGAGAGCGCCAGAATCGCACTCTGGAGGCCGCCAGTTCAACCCTGGTCTGCTCCACTC
>CBDUZK010000276.1:0-2840 GCA_965371675.1 uncultured bacterium
CCGGGACTGTACCAGCAAGGGACTGTCCCAGTGGTTTCGCGGAAGAGCGGTCAGCGGGTGAGGATGACCTTGCGGATGCGTGAGGCCTGACGCACGACGCTCGACGCAGGGCGAACGAAGTACACGCCCGGGCTCAGGTGCCGGATATCGTTCTCGCCCGGCTGCAGGTCCATGACCTTGCGTCCGACGCAATTGAGAAGTGCGAATGACGAGTGTCGAATGGCGGATTCCGGCATCCGAAGTACAGCGCGGACGATGGTGGCCGGGGTAGGCTTGTGGGCGACGGGCGGCTGCGGCTCCGCGATTGCGGCGGCGTTCCCGGCCGAGTCGGTTTTGATGAGATAGACGTCATCTTGGCCGACGCCGAAGGACTGGGTTTCGCCTGCGATGACGTAGCCGCCATCCGCGGTCTGCGCCACCGATAGGCCATCGTCGAAGTCCGTGCCACCGTAGGTCTTGTTCCATATCATGTCGCCGCTGGTGTTGGTCTTGACCAGGTAGACGTCGCCTTCGTCCGCGCCGAAGGACCTGGTTCCGCCGGCGATGACGTAGCCGCCGTCTGCGCTTTGCAGGACCGAGTAGCCACAGTCGAGGTCCGAACCGCCGAAGGTCCGGGTCCACACGGTGTCGCCGGAGGCGTTGGTCTTGACCAGGTAGACATCGCATCCGCCCGCGCCGAACGACCCAGTCCAGCCGGTGATAACGTAGCCGCTATCCGCGGTCTGAGCCACCGAGTAGCCTTCGTCTGGGGACCTGCCGCCCCAGGTTCGGGTCCACATCGTGTCGCCGGAGGAGTCAGTCTTGACCAGGTAGACGTCATAGCTCCCGGCGCCGAAGGACCAGGTGTGACCGGCAATGACGTACCCGCCGTCCGCGGTCTGCGCCACCGAGTTGCCGTAATCGCTGCTCGTGCCGCCATAAGTCCGGGTCCATAAGGTATCGCCGTATGCGTCGGTCTTGAGGAGCCAGACGGCGTAGCTCCCGGCGCCGAAGGACCAGGTATGACCGGCAATGACGTACCCGCCGTCCGCGGTCTGCGCCACGGACCGACTTTCGTCGAATTCCGTACCGCCGTAGGTTCGGGTCCAAACGGTGTCGCCACGCGCGTCGGTCTTGATGAGCCAGACGTCGGACAGGCCGGCGCCGAAGGATTCGGTCCGGCCGGCAATGATGTAGCCGCCATCCGTGGTCTGTGCTACCGAGTAGCCTGCGTCCCAGCCCGTTCCGCCGAAGGTCCGGGTCCACATCGTGTCGCCCGAGAAGTCGGTCTTGACCAGGTAGACGTCGTAGCCGGCGCCGAAGGATGCGGTTTTGCCGGCGATGATGTACCCGCCGTCCGTGGTCTGTAGGACCGAGCGGCCGTTGTCGTGGTCCGTGCCGCCGTAGGTGCGTTGGAAGGTCGTCTGCGCGGGCAATGGGGAGGCGAGGGAGAGGAAAAGGAATGCTGCGGATAAAGAACTCAACGTCTGAAGTCTTTTCATACGACATGTTCGGCCGTATGAGGGACATGTCAACCCCCAAGACGGATTTTGCGGGTGGGGGGAGTGTAAAATCCGCTGTCTGAAATCACTAATCCGGAATCTCAAGTCCCTTCTCGGGACGGCGCACAGGACCCGGCATATTGCCCGGCATAGGACCCGGGTCATTACCTGCCAGGGGATGATGCAAATGCCCTGGCAAAGGCCCTGGCAGAGGGTTCGCCAAAGGCCCCGGCATAGAACCCGATAAATGGCCTGACAAAGGTCCCGGTAAAGGCCCCGACAAAGGCCCCGACAGATGGCCTGACAAAGACCCCGCCAAAGGACCCGACAAAGGCCCTGGCAAAGGACCCGCCAAAGGGTCCGGCAAAAGACCCGGATAAGGAACCCGCAGAGAACCCCAAGGGTCACCCGGGGGGTGCAGGGGGGTTAGAAGCTGGAATCAGGCAACGCCTTGTCGTAGAAGCAGTTGCGACCATTTGCCGGGTTGCGGCCGTGTATAATGTGAGTTATACTCTGGCGACCAATGAGACGCAGCCAGGACACCTTCAGATTCCCCGAGGAACTGGGTGCGCGCTTGCGGGTCCTGCGCAGGAAGGCCGGGCTGACAATCAAAGAGCTGGTCCGACGCATGGGCCGGACCCCGGGATACCGCAGCCACGTGAGCCGGCTCGAACGCGGCCTCCTGCCGTACCCGAGCCTCGCCCTGGTTGCCGACTACCTGCGTGTGGTCCGGGCTTCGTTCGCCGACATCCTGGACATCCTGACCACGTACACCTCTCGCCCGGTGCCGCTCGAAGCAGCGGGCCGGGAGCGGGTGCGTGAGTTCACGCGCCACATGCCCCCGGACGTGGCGCGGAAGCTCGATGCCTACGACGTGAAGACCAGTGTCGACCGCAGGTTCTCGGGCAAGCCACCGCTTGAGCCGGACCAGCGCGAGCTGCGCATCCGCAAACAGGCCCGGCACTGGCTTGAACGCGGCCGGCTCGACCGGGTCATCAACGCGGAGATGGATAACCTCGGGCCTCTGTCTTTGCCACCGATACGCAAGTACGCGTTCGACTACGCGCACAAGGTGTGGCGCATCCTCAAACAGACCCGGCCGAAACCCGGCAAGCTGCTGAACCGGCGCACCAGGTCGCGGGAGCCCCGGCTCGCCGAAGCGGAACAGAAAGCGCTGGAGCAGGACGTCATTCCGCCTGCCGGGTTGCAGCTCATCCGCAGGCTGGCGGGCGAGCTGTTCGCGGACATGGAGAGCAAGAACCAGCTCGACTACCTGCCGCCCCTGCTCGAGGCGCGCCGGGTCGAGAAGCCCCTGTCCGCGCTGTTCGGGCGCGGCGCTGCGGTTCCAGCCGGGCCGGG
>CBDUZK010000277.1:0-2838 GCA_965371675.1 uncultured bacterium
GAACGCGAAGTAGTCTGTGTGCTCCGTATGGTCGTGGGGACCACGGACATCACCCGGCCGGGTCCAGGACAGGTAAGACATCACCGGGGCGAACGACGTCTGTTCTTCAGAAATCCAGTCGCAACGGAATGTCTCAAACAGCGAACCACGGACATCTTCATGTTGCTCCAGACGTAGCAGGTAGACACCTCTAATCGGAAGTTCCCCGAATCCATCACTCATCGCATTCTCCTGTTCAGTACACGTCACCGAATCTCAACGAATACATACCCACGGTTGTTGTTCATGTCAAGCTCGACGAACCGCTGCCCCGGGTTCACGCGTGCCGAAACGAGAACCGGGCCAGCCATGTCGGATGACACCTCGATCCAACCCGATTCGAAGAACCCGGTTTCGCCTGGCTCAATCTGCCGAGCCGACTGATCACCGCCGAACAACTCACCCTCGACGTAGAAATCGACCCTTGTCGCGTAGCCTTCAGGCGTGATCCGATTGCCCGTGTTCCTGACCCACGCCCGGATCGTCATCAATCTTCCCACTTCCGGCTCCGCCGGCTCAACCGTCACGCTATCCACAACCAAGTCCGGCCGCTCCGCCCGGCCGGTCTCCCAGACAAACACTGGCCGCTCGCTCAGCTCCAACCGCAGCCAACCATCACTGTCCGGTGCTATCCCGAACGACGGAACCTCGGCGCCATAGGCAAGACTCTCCGCCGCCAACTCATCCGACCTGACCGGAATCGCAGCCTGCACGACACCTTCGCCTACGCCGCCGCCTTTCCAGCAAACCCACAACCGCTTGTCGTCCGCCGGATTCTCAAACTCATAGATCCGCACCGAATCGTCCCGCGCATCCCCCAGCAGCACCCGCTGGTTGAACCGCTTGCCGGTGAGTAGACTGGCGACTTGTGCGAAGGAACGGAACGAATACTTGAGGTTCTGCATCAACGTATCAGCGAAGCCGTGATGAAACCTGCGCGTGTTTCGGAAACAGAACCAATCGGTCCGGTCATAGCCGCCACCCGGTCGAGCGGCAGACGCCAGTGCGGTGGTGAACACCTCAGCCACGGTGTTGGCCTGCCTCTCCTCGGTCATCTGGTTCGGCGTAGTCCAGCCCACCTCGGTTATCCATAACTCGCCGCAGTCGTCGTTATCGCGCATCATGGCCCGGAGCGTCTCTGCGTGGGCCACGAACTTGTCGGCACTGAAGCTGCTGTAGAAGTGAAACGCCACGCCATCCCAGAAGACGCCTGGCCCTCCCGGATGGGTGGCGATCTCGTACATCCATCGCAGCCACACCTTGCCCTTCAGGATGAGTGTATCTCCCCCCGCACCGAACTGCTCGCTCTCCAAGTCCCCTATCGAACCCACGAGAATCCGGTCATCCTCGTGTCCGGATATGCCGGTGATGACCGAGTTCGCCACCTCACACAGCCTCACGTAGATCGAGCAACGCTCCCGCACAGACGTAAGGTCCACATAGTCCCGCGCATTCGGGCAGCGCCAGTAATCCTTCAGAACGTTCGGCTCGTTCCAGATCTCGAACACACGAATGCTGTCACACCCCAGAACGGCACTGACTGAATCGTAGTGCCGGACGGTCCTCTCGACGAAGCGAGCCCAGAAGTTGGAATCGTCGTCCACGGACAGAAACAGATTGCGCGGTGGGCAGACAATACTCCAGAACGTATCTATGCGTCCGTCGGTTACCTCGATCTTGTCGATATGCGTGCTGGTGCTCCTCGTGCAGGAGTGAAGATTCGCGTACACATCGCAGCCGCCGATGGAATCCATGAGGTACACGTACTGCGTGTCAAGCATGGCGAATTGCCACGTATCCCGGGGAACGCTGTCGACCCAAACCCAGTTTATCCGCAGGCGAGCCTGGTGCAGGCCAGCCTCAATAACCCGGGCTTTCCACGTGCTCCTGGAACAACCCCAAGTCTCGCCACCCATCGGAAAGTACGGATAGGCCCCCCAATACGTCGAATCCACTCGGTCCATCCGTCCGCGCACCCGACACACAAGGTCCCGGTCTTTCCGGTCCTTTTCCTCACTCCGCAGCCAGCCGTATTCGTACGCGCCGCCCACTCGGTAGTAGTAGTTGATGCTGCATCCCGGTGCGGTCGATACGAACCGGAACTCATACTGCTTCCCCTTGATGAAATCCCCGGTGAATCTCCACTCATCAAACCGCAACCAGCTATGCTCCCGCGTCACAGACACCGGGCAACTCAATGCCACACTCCGGCTATCAGGATACTCGCGGACCTCTACCAAGTACCTGCCATCGCCTGGACTGACCCCGACAAACAACTCGCAACACGCAAGACTGTCGAAGTTGCAGACTACCACCTGAGAGACGCTGCGGGCCCAAGCTGACCACCCGGCTCTGAAAGGTCCCACGCTACATGACACCACGGCCGGAAACGCCAGCGACACTAGGCAAGTCGCAAGGAAGACTGAAGCAAGAAGTGATCTTCTCATACTGAAAAACATCATAGTCCGGCCGGGCATGGAGTCAAACATCGTCTGAGTGAACTCAACCTGCCCTCGCGACCGAGCCCGCAAACAGAACCCGCCACGCAGGAGGCTCGGCTACACTGCCGGGCGGACCTTGAGAAGAAGCCGTCGGATCAATCCTCTGCGGTAGTTGAACCACTTCGCCGCATTACCGGGCTCGTCGATGGCCGCCGCCCAGAATCAGCCAAGCGAGCGCGAAGGATGAAACGCGGTCGGCACCTGAACCAAGCCTGACGCTCACCACCGACCATGCTGAGAACCACCAAACACTCCAGCTGAAGGGCTCAAACAGACCTGTCCATGTTGACTCTGCGGA
>CBDUZK010000278.1:0-2837 GCA_965371675.1 uncultured bacterium
CCGGGAGGTTCTGCTGGCGATTGCGGAGGATGTGTTTGGGGTGGGGGAGTAGGGGCTATCTGCTGCGTCTCCTTGCTTCCCGGTCCCTTGCGGGAGGGGGTCGGGGTGAGGGGATTTCGCGGCCCGCGTGCCTCGGAGGCATGTATGAAATGCATACAGGGTATTGACAGAAAATCTTACGGCGCTATTATCTAGCGACGCTACAGGAGGCACCATGGCACGCAATGAAGAAACTATCGGCAGGCGCATCCGGCGATTGCGCGAGCAGGCCGGATTGAGCCAGGAGCAACTGGCTGTGAAGCTGAAACTGACCCGGCCCGCTGTTTCGAATCTTGAGACTGATCGGCGCAAACTGACGCCTGGAGAGCTGATTGGCCTGGCTGGCCTGTTCGATGTCAGCAGCGATGTGCTGCTCGGACTCGAGCAGGAACCGGAAGTCGTCCTACCGAGCGACGGCGGAAGGAAGAAGGCAATCCGGGGCATGCGCATAAACGTACCCCAGAAGAACCTGGCCAAGTTCCGGGAAGTACTGCTGTACATCCTGCAGCGGGTTGGGGCTCGGCCGCACGTGGGCGAAACCGTCATCTACAAGCTGCTCTACTTCATCGACTTCGACTACTACGAGAAGCACGAAGAGCAACTCATCGGGGCGACGTACATCGCCAACAGGTTCGGGCCGACTCCGGTCGAGTTTGGGAAGATTGTCCGGGAGATGGAGAAGAGCGGCGAGCTGCACCGATTGAGGGGCGAGCATTTCAACTACCCTCAGAGAAGGTATCTGCCCGGGCGCAAGCCAGACCTATCTGTGTTAAACGGTCAAGAACTGCAGTTAGTAGATGACGTTCTCAAGCGACTCGGTGACATGAATGCTAGTCAGATCAGCGCTTACTCGCATAATGACGTGCCGTGGCTCGGAACGCCCAGCGGAGAACCGATACCATACGAGGCGGTGTTCTACCGGCAGCAGCCCTACTCCCAGCGTGAAGACACTGAAGACAGTTAGCAGGGTCACGCAGACTGACGGGTTCAAGCGCGACCTGAAGAAGCTGCGCAAACGGTATCGCACTCTGTGTGTTGACCTTGCGACTTTCCTGTCTTACGGAGTCGAGCTGTTCCACAGCCAGGGCGCGGCACCGGGCCGCATCAAGCGGGTCCAGGGGCTGGGGTTCGACGAGCCGCCGGTCTACATAGCCAAGCGCTTTGCCTGCCGGGCGCTGAAGGGCACGGGTGGCAGGTCCGGCATCCGCGTTGTCTGGGCCTGGTTCCCGGACGAGGGCCGCGTCGAACTGGTCGAGATGTTCTACAAGGGCGACCAGGCAAAGCCCGACTTCAACCGAATCAGGAAGCAGTACCCCGGTCGCGGGTGACGGGATTCCGCGGGCGGGGGAAGCCTGGACTCGTCATTCGGAATTCGCACTTCCAATCAATCTGCAGTCACCAATCTAGAATCTGAAACCCCCGCTTGTCCCTTGACGCTCTTGAGATTCTAAAATACGGGAAGTGTCCCGGGTTCCCCCGCAGGTTGGCGGCGGCCTCACCCGTGAACGTAATCGCCGTGATCTGGTTTGCGTCCACGTTCTTCTGTTCGATGAGGAACTTGATACGGGCGGCCAGCCTGTAGGTCTTGCCCGTGCCGGGTCCGGCCAGCACAAGCACGGGGCCGGGCAACGCGAATGCTGGATCTTCTGGGTCCAGACGCCGACTGTCATCGGTCCTCGAGTTCTGCTTCATTCCGCCCCCCTTCTGTCCCACATGCACGGCGTCAGGTTTTGTCGCATGACGACTTCTCGCCTGCCCGACTTCGTCTGCTCATCCTTGCTGTCAATCTTCATGGCGGAGAGGGCATTGCCGTCTGTGCCCGTTCATTCGCATTCATTCGGGGGGCATGGCTCGGCGCTATCCGTCGATTACTTCGTATCCCTGTGGGCGGGAATCCCACTCATCCAGGGCGTTCTGGAATTCCTCCTTCGTGGGGACGGATAGCTGTTCGTGCCCTCTTCGCCGAAGCTCGGCGACTGCCCGGCGGAGAATGTCGAAGTCGAAGTGGCCAAAACTCATGGTGTGTCCTGACTTCACCCATTGAAGCAGGAGTTGAGTGTTGGGGCGCGTGTTCGGGCGAAGCGTCGCAATGAAACCATCTGCCGCTTCTGAGGCGATTTCCTTCCGTCTTTTCTCGTCTTCGGCAGACGCGCCCGTATCCGGGATGGCGTTTGGACTGAGTGGGGCTTGCATCGCACCGTCGAAGTCGCCGCCTGCTTCCGGGGTCAGCCAGTCTACTCCGTCATCGTCCACCGGACACCCAGCGATTTCCAGCATGGACGCAAGTTGCCGGCGTTGGGCTGGCGTATTGTCAATCTTCACCATCTGTATGCCAGCGAAGTTGGACGGCGGTTCCGCACCGCCAAGAGACACGATGACCGTCCGGGAGCGGTCCTGACTCCATGTAAGGCCAAGTTCGGCAAGTACATTCGGGCGCGCCTGAATGCGCTTTTGCGCAGGGGGGCCGTCCTTTTGCGGGACGCTAGGCTTTACTTCTTCGTCTGGAGTCAAGAGGATGACGAATGCCCCGGCCAGCTTCACGCCAGTGTCGACAACCTCTGGGGTGGATGCACCGGGCTTCCCCGCTTGCTTGCGCAGGTAGGCCCACTCCATCGGCTGGAGGTTCAAGGCTCGAAGGAAACTGAAAAGTGCTATCCTCGCCCTCTCATTGTGGCCATACGCGACAAACACGCGCCTCGCCTGGAGGACTGGCGGCGAGATGTCTCGTCTGTGCAGTCGAACAAGATACCGGACGGCGGTACAAAGTCGCTCGACGGCTTCGCGTCTTATGTGCCCTC
>CBDUZK010000279.1:0-2829 GCA_965371675.1 uncultured bacterium
TTGCTTGAGAGGGGTGGTAATGACGTGCGGTATCTTGCGCCCGGGGTGTACACGGCCCATTTGGTCACAGGCGCGTTGAGCCGCGTGGTGAAGGTCCGCTAGGTCCGGGTTCCACGCGGGCGGAAGTTGCCCTGACCCGGCAGGCCTCGCCCGCTGACCGCTTCCTGCATTCCGGCCTCAGCCGTCACGCCGGTCCGTGGTCGAGTCTTCGCGTTTACGGAGTCCGGTTGACAGGGTCAAGGTCTGAGCCTAATCTTTTGGCCGATGCGAGCCTGTTGTGTCGTGTTTGCGCTGGCCCTGCTGGTCGGGGCCGGGTGCAAGAACGCACCGCCGGATGCGCCGCTGCTGTTCGGCACGACGCGGGGGCGGCCGGGCGACACGCTGAGTTTCACGGCCCGGGCCGTTGACCGGGACGGAGACGCGGTTTCCTGCAATATCAACTGGGACGACGGCGAGGAGAGCGGCTGGAGTGAGTTGGTCGCTTCCGGCGAGGTGCTGTATTTCAAGCACGCGTTCGCGGATTCGGGCGAGTTCGGCGTCAGCGGCCGGAGTCATGACGCGAGCGATACTTCGGCGTGGTCGGACAGCCTCTGGGTGCGCGTGTACGATTACGGGCCGAAGGTGCCGAGGCGTCCTTCGACGTCCGGGTCGGATACGGTCGCGGTGCTGGACACGGTGCATTACGCGACCGCGGCCGACCATCCGCTGGACGAGCGGGTCGCGCTGCAGTTCGACTGGGGCGATACGTTGGGGGAGTGGGGCGCGTATGTGGCGCCGGGGATGTGGGTCGCCCGCAGTCATGTGTACATTGAGGCGGGAATCCGGGCGGTGCGCGCGCGGGCGCGCGACAGCCTGGACCACGTTTCGGACTGGTCGAATCCGTGTACGGTCCATGTCACGCCGTGAGCAGGTCGGCCCGGTGCTTGAACCCCGGCTATTTCGGACTTAGAATTGCCTGACCTATAATCCCAAGGAGGCGTTGTGAACCGTTCCGTTTTGTCGGTAGTCGTTCTGCTGGCGTGCCTGTCCGCGGTCTCGGCGGTCGCGGCAGATGCCGGTTATGACGTGGAGATGAAGGTGAAGGTGTTCGTGGAGCCAGACCGGATTGAGCCGGTGGCCGGGTTGGTCCTTGAGTTCTACGAGGTGACGCCGGACTGGTTCGTGGGCGCAGTGGACCGGTCGGGCTACGAGGAGCTGGTTCGTCGAGGCTACCGGGTCGAGGTGCTGGTTGCGGACGTGGGGCTCGAAGCACGCAGGTACGACGGGTTCTTCCACACCTACGAGCAGATTCGGGATACGTGGGCGATCATCGCGCAGAACCACTCGAACATCTGTGTGCTGGATACGCTGGGAACGTCGGCGAACGGCCACCTGTTGCTGGTGATGAAGATTTCGGACAACCCGGGTGTGATGGAACGGGAGCCGAGAATCTGTTTCGACTTCACCATCCACGGCAACGAGAACAACGCGACCGAGGTCGCGCACTGGGTGTTGCTGCAGATACTGGCCGGGTACGGCACGAACCCGGACATCACGCGCTGGGTGGACAATCGCGAGATATGGCTGCTGCCGATGGTGAACCCGGACGGGCTGGTCTCCCGGTCCCGGCGGAACGGCAACAGCGTGGACCTGAACCGGAACTACGGGTATGCGTGGGACGGCGGGGGCTCGGGGCCGTTTTCCGAGTCCGAGACCCAGGTGCTCTATCACCTCGGAGTGAACAACCCGATGGCGTCCTGGTCCCAGTTCCACTCCGGCATCGAGAAGGCGATGTGGCCCTGGGGTTACACGCGGCTCGCGACCATGGATTCGGTAATCCACCGGTACGAGATGGTCCGCTACAGCCAGCTGACCGGTTATCCCTATTGTCAGATTTCGCGCGGGTTGTACCCGGTGAACGGCGGGTCGGTGAGCTGGTACTACGGCGCGACCGGGTCCCAGGGGTACGGCATCGAGATATGCAACGGTCAACCGAGCCCGCCGGGCCAGATTGATGAGATCAATGCCGAGAACTGGCTGGCGATGAAGGAGATGATCGAGCGGGTGATGTGGGGCATCAGCGGCTCGGTGACCGACTCGATTTCAGGCACGCCGCTTGAAGCCAGGGTCGTGTTTGACCCGCCGGACTGGTTCACGCATTCGGATTCGATCGGGTACTTCCACAAGAACCTGCACGCAGGCACGTACGGTATCACCGTTCACGCGAACGGGTACACGTCGAAGTCGGTCTCCGGGATTGTGGTGCCCGCGGACACGTTCGTGTTCGTTGACGTCGCGCTGGTGCCGGATTCGACCGAGCCGATCTGCGCGCTGCGGAATATCACCTGCGAGATCAGCAGCACCAACCCGACCAGCGCGTGGTGGGGACTGGGCAAGCGCGACGGGCGCCGGTTCTCGCTCGAGAAGGGTGGCTGGTCCAGTTACGACATGAGCGCCCGGACCCCGATCATCAACGGCCCGGGTAATGACTTCTACGTGGTCGAGGACGACGGGAGCCCGGAGGGGTACAACGTCTACGTTTCCAATGAGTGGAACGGGCCGTGGCACAGCCTCGGGTCCGGGACCGGGACCCAGGGGTTCGACCTGGTCGCGGGCGGACAGGGCATCGCCCGGTTCGTCCGGATTGTCGACGACAATATCGGGACCGGCGGGTTCGACCTGGACGCAATCGAGGCGGTGGTGGTGAACGCGCCGGCGGTGGTGTACCGGTCGAAGACGATTATCGACTCGCCGCCGGGCGGCAACAGCGACGGCAAGCTCGACCCGGGCGAGACCGCGGACCTGGTTGTGGAACTGAAGAACGTCGGCCGGGTCGGGGTGACCGGAGTC
>CBDUZK010000280.1:0-2821 GCA_965371675.1 uncultured bacterium
CTCTACGGCGGGGAAGAATGAGCGCACCCGGGCCGGTCGTCGCGCTCGGCAGTTTCGACGGCGTCCACTGCGGCCACCGGGAAATCCTCGCGACCGCGGGTCGCATCGCCGCGGAGCTGGACGCGCCGACCGCGGTCCTGACCTGCTACCCGCTGCCCGCCCAGTTCGTCCACCCGGATTTCACCTACGTCCTGACCCCGCCGGCCGAGAAGACCGAACTGCTGGTCGAACTCGGCATCGACTTCATCCACGTGCTCCGGTTCGACGAACACACCCGCCGCACCGAACCGGAGGAGTTCGTCCGGCGCGAAATCCTCGAACTGAACCCGGTCGCCGTGGTCGCGGGTCACGACCACCGCTTCGGCCGCTCCGCCCGGGGCGACGTCGCCCTGCTGCAGGAGCTGCTCGAGCCGGCCGGGGTGCGGGTCGCGGTCGTACCCGAGTTCACGATGTTCGACGCCCCGGTCCGCAGCACCCGGATTCGCGAGCGGCTGCTGCTCGGCCACGTCCGGCGCGCAACCGAGCTGCTCGGGCGACCCTACCGGCTGAGCGGACCGGTCGTGTCCGGCACCGCCACCGGTCGCCGCATCGGTTTCCCGACCATCAACCTGCAGGTCGCCGAGAAGGAAAAGCTGATCCCGGCCGACGGCGTGTACGCGGTCCGGGTAGACCTCGCCGGCCGATCGCGACCGGCCGTGCTCAACATCGGCCACCGGCCCACGTTCCGCGGCGAGACCCGTACGATTGAAACCCACGTGCTCGACACCCGGCTGGCCCGCCCGCCTGCCACGGTGGCCGTGGATTTCATCGACCGGCTCCGGCCTGAACGTCGGTTCCGGAACCCGGACGAACTCGCCCGGCAGATTGAAGTCGACGCCCGCCGCGCCCGCGCGTTGCTGGACGAATCCAATTGTAACGCTTGACAGTAGTTGCGCGTCCAATCAGGATATAGGCACTCGAATCACCGGCGGCCGGCCCGGTTGAATAAACGGCCGGCAATGTCGGTACAACTTGGTATACGACAAACGGAGGCACTCAATGACTCGCAGGCTCGTTCTGGTTCTGCTTACCCTGTTCGTACTGTTCGGCACGGCATGCCACCTGGTTTCCGCAGTGACGCGGTCCGGACGCCGGGCCCCGGTGCCGGCACCCGACTCACTGGTCGTGACGGTCCATGCCGACACGCTGGCCGACCTCGAGCTCATCCTGTTCCCGCCCGCGGGTATTGTGAAACCCTACAGCTACCAGGTCGTGTGGGGCGACGGCGACACCCTCGACTGGACCGTACCCCTGCCCTTCAACTACGACATCAGCCGCCACCACCGATACCAGGCCCACGACACCTTTGACATCCGGGTCCGGGTCCGCGACTCGTCCCTGGCCGTATCCGACTGGAGCGACCCGCTGCCGGTCATCATCACCGACCCGCCGCTCAAATGGGTATTCCCGACCTTCGACCCGGTCGTCGCATCCGCGACGCTCGACGAGAACGGCTACACCTACATCGGTGACGACAGCGGCTGGCTGTACTCGATTGACTCCGCCGGCACGCTCCGCTGGGGATTCGAGACCAGTGACGCCATCTTCGGGGCGGTCACGCTCAACGGCAATCGAATCTACTTCGGGTCGCTCGACAGCAGCTTCTACTGTGTGGACCGCGAAACCGGCGAACTGGTCTGGAAGCTGGCCATTGCCGACGAGCTGTACACCCCGCCCGCTCTCGGTAACAACGGAAACCTCTATGTCGGCACCGACGCCGGAGTCCTGGTGGCGGTCTCTCCTGAAGGCGAAGAGCTCTGGCGGTTCGACACCGGCGACGAAATCACCGGGTCGCCGTCAATCGGTCCGGACGGGAACGTCTACATCACTTCCGACTCGCTCTACTGCCTCGACCCCGATGGTCAGCGACGCTGGGCCTTCGGGACCGCCAGTGAAAGCTATTTCTTCGCCTCGCCGGTACCGGGACCGGACGGCAATGTCTATGTCGGTGACATCGACGGCTACCTGTATGCAATCGGGCCGGACGGCGACATGACCTGGCGCGCCCGGGTTCCGGACGAAGACGAAATCAGGTCCGAGGCGGTATTCGACGCCGATGGCGGCATCTGGGTCGGCACCGACGGTTACTACCTGTGCCACAAGGCGCCCGGCGACACGTTCACGGTGGCCTACGAAGCGGACGACATCATTACCGGCACCCCCGCGGTCAGCGACCGGGGCACAGTCTATTTCCTGCCCGACGACGGCTTCGTCTACGCGCGCCGGGCGGACGGCCGCATCCTGTGGAAGTACGAAATCGCCGCGGACGAAAAAGACACCTACTATACATCGTCGCCGGTCATCGGCCCGGACGGAACCGTCTACGTCGGCTCATGGGACGGCGGACTGTTCGCGCTCCGGGGCGACGGCCCGCCCGCACAGTCACCCTGGCCCCAGTATCGACGCGACGTCCGGCACACCGGCCGGTCGACCAGGTGAGAGGGAATGTCGAAGTGCGGACGCCGGAGCGCGAATTCGGAAATCGGCATTCGCTGCTAACCTGAGGAGTATCGATGTTCAGCATTTACACTGCGCCGACGGCGGTCTTCACGCGGCTTCGGGAGAAACCGACCTGGGTCATCCCGCTCATCATCGCACTGGTTGCAACCCTGGCGATTACCGCGCTCTCGATCCAGTACGTCGACTGGTCCGGCCAGCGCGAGCAGATGCTGGAACAGTTCGAGCAAAGAGGCATGACCGAGGAACAACAGGAACAGGCGCTCGAACGGATGGAAAGCTTCACCGACAATCCCCTGATGCGCTACGGCTTCCCGCTGCTCGG
>CBDUZK010000281.1:0-2781 GCA_965371675.1 uncultured bacterium
CCCCAGTCGCCAGCTCGCGTACGTATTCCCGGGTCAGCGGCCGGAACGACCAGGTATAGCTCAGAAGTCCCCGGTTCGCGACCAGTTCCTGGGTCCCGGCCATGTACCGCAGCACCTCGGCCGCTCCCACCCGTATTACGGATGAATCGTCGCCGGCCGGACGGCCGGGCCGACCATGATACAGCCGGGTGCGGAAGAACAGCCGGAAACCCGAACGCTCGATGACGCGCATCGACTCATGGTTCACGTCGCCGGTGGCGAGTCGCAACGACCGCGGCCGTCGAGCCAGCACGTCCGCCACGATGTGCCGTGACAGCCCGGTCGCGAATCCTCGCCCACGGTAGTGAGAATCGACCCGCAACCCTTCGAGCCACCAGTGCCCGGGCGCCAGTTCGGTCGCCTTGCCGAACCCGACCAGCCGTCCCCGGTGCTCGACCCCGAGAAACTCAGGCTCCCGGACCCAATGGTCGAAGAGACGTTCCACGTAGTCCCAACCACCCCACGTCCGACGACAGACGCTCGCGACTGCCGGCTTGTCCGCCGGGCACAGCGGCCGGAACCTCACCGCCACGCCAGCTCCTTACGCAGCCAGCCGCCGCGCCGGTACGAGATGCCGAGCATGACCGTCTCGACCAGAATCGATGCCCCGATACCGATCCAGACCCCGGTCAACCCGATGCCGGTGAACGAAACGAGCGCCCAGGCGAGCGGCATCTTCACCGCCCAGTTCGAGACCAGGGCCGCAATCATCGGTGGCCGGGTATCTCCCGCGCCTCGCTGCGCCGCGGCCCAGCCCATGCTTGCCCCGGCCAGGATCAGGACCGGGGTCAGCAGGCGCAGATATCCGGTCCCGTACGCAACCACCTCCGGGTTCGCGTTGAACACGCGTATCACCGCCGGCGCGAATACAAACAGGAACGGCATCACGACCACCTGCAGCAGCGACGCAATCAGGGTGATGCGCCGGCCGACGTCCCGCGCCCGCTCCGGCTGCCGGCGCCCGAGACTCCGGCCGACCAGCGCCTCTCCGGCCGAACCCAGTCCGCCCAGGTAGATCCACATCACCTCCAGCACCCGCAGGCCGATGCCGAACGCCGCGGTCGCCACCGCTCCGAACCCGTTCACGATGCCGAACAGCACCATGCCGGTCAGCGGCCGCGTCACCGCCTGCAGCCCGGCCGGAATGCCGATCCGGAAGACAACGCCGACCCGGTGCGGCTCAAACCGGCCCTGGAACCGCAGCAATCCACGCCGCTTGAGTATCACCGTCACCACCGCCAGCCAGGCAAACTGGCTCACAACGGTTGCCAGCGCGGCCCCGAGCAACTCCAGCCGGGGCAGACCGAACCACCCGAAGATAAGCAGCGGGTCCAGCACCATGTTCAGGGCATTGGTTCCGACCATGACGAACATCGCGGTCCGGGTATCGCCCAGGGCCTGGAACACGGAATACGCCACCATCCCGGCGAAGAACGCGGGCAAGTGCAGGAAAAGGACCATCAGGTACACGCGCCCGGCCGCGACCACTTCGGGCGCGGCGCGCACCAACTGCAGGATTGCCCCGGACAACGGCGCGCCCGCCGCCGCAATCAGCACCGCGACGACTACCGCGGGCACGAACGCGTACCGGATGGTGTCCCGGACACCGACCGAATCGCCGGCCCCGGCCGACCGGGCGGCCAGCACGAGCGTCGACACGCCGAACACCTGGCCAATCGAGAACAGGACCGCGAACACCGAACCGCTCAACGCAACCGCCGCAACCGGAACGTGCCCGAGCCTGCCGACCCAGAACATGTCCACAACGGTCAGCGCCGTATACAGCGCGTACATCAGCATCACCGGCCAGGCGATGCTCCAGATGGTGTGGCGCTCGACCGGAAGCGACCCGTCCGGGCGGTATTCGGCAGCAGACATGGCTCAGACTATAGCCAGGAATCCGGTACGCTCAATCCGGACTGCAGCCCAGCCCGGTTCTGCGTTCGTCATTCGGCATTCGTCATTCGCCATTCGCAATTGGGACAATCTCGAATCCAGAATCTGAAATCTCCGCCTGTCACCCGCATGGGTGGTTTCCACCTGAAAACCGGGCTTTTCGACCCTGATATGGTGGCTTTCCCCGACGGAAATCGACACAAAACCGATACCGCTTGAGCCCGAAAACAGGCCATTTCGGTCAAGAATGCCGTAAAATGCGGCAAAAGTAACGGTAGCGAGTGCCCCCCGGGGCGGCCCCCCCGTCGCCCCCCGGGTCCTATGGGCCTTCCTTTGCGGGTTTCTCTGTCGGGGTTTCTGTCGGGACTTGTGTCAAGACCTGTGTCCCGGCCTTTGTGCGGGCCTTTGTCACCACCTTTGTTCCGGCCTATGTCCCGGCCTTTGTCCCAACCTCTGTCCGGCTTTCGGTCGAGCCCTCTGTCGGAGCCTCTGTCCCATCCTGTGCGCCGTCCAATGTCCGGATTTGAGATTGCAGATTCGTGATTTCAGATAGCGGAATCCGGCTCTCCCCGCGCCCGCAAAATACGACTCGGGCTTGACTTCAAGGTGATTTCGGATACTAATCGGATGTGCTGATGTTCACGGACTGGGACTGCACGGACAGGGAACTATCCCTGCCGGGCAACCCCGCAAGCGGGCCGAACAGACGAAGTCAGATGGAAAAGACTACACCGGAATCGGAGCGCGTAAGGCGGGAAGTGTTCCGGGTTTTCCGAAGTCAATAATTAGGATTGTGGAGCTTGTCTGAAAACTAGCCTGCATCTCATGGTTGGTCGTCGGCGTCTA
>CBDUZK010000282.1:0-2777 GCA_965371675.1 uncultured bacterium
GTATCCACGACGGGGGGCTCCAGCATTCACCGAGGAGCTGCATGTTGCGCGGGTCGCCTACGTCAACAGCCAGCAGACCGCATCTGTATCCTCCCAAGTAGGCAATCGTGTCTACGACAACAACATCGTGAACCACTCTGGGGACAATCAGGGAATCGAGCAACAAAGGTGCTGCAGGGTCCGCAACGCTGACGCTCAGGAGGACGTCGTCGGTGGCGTTTGAGTACGTGACAACGTAAAGCAGTGAATCCTGCAGGTCGATGCCGTAGGCTTCACGGTCCCATGTTCCCACCGTGTAAGGGCTGCTTGGACGCGCCACGCCAACGATAACCACTCCTGCAAACGTCGCCACGTAAGCCAGCGTGTCTTTGAGAATGACCTCCCGCGCCCGCTCAGGCAAGTTCAGCGTCCCCACCACTCTCGGCTCGCGCGGCCGGGCGATGTTGACGACGGCGAACTGGTAGTCTAAAGCCAAGTACAGGAGACTGTCTCGCAGCACCATGTCTTGCGGCACACCCTCGACTGCCGGACACCCGCCAACCAGCCGAGGGTTCGTCGGGTCGGTCACGTCGACAGTCCGCAGGTACGGCAGCATCCAGGCCATGTACGCGAAGCTGTCCCTTGCCGTTGCCGAGAAACACCAGTACTCGACAAACGCGGTGTCTATCTCACCGACCTGCTCCAGAACGGATGGTTCCAGGATATCAAGCACTTTCATCCCCGCCGCTCCGTCGGCGACGTAGCAGTACCGACCATCAACCGAGATGTCCTCGGCTGAGGCAGCGACCAACGTGTAGCCATCGAGCGCCGGGGCGTTGGGATTGCTGATGTTCACTATTGCCAAGCCATCGTACTCGTCGGCTACCAGCGCGAAGTCGCGGCTCGGACTTGCCCACACGCCCCAGTTGTACCGGTTCGTCGTCCGGCACTGACCAGCAATCGCCGGGTGCGCCGAGTCGGCAATGCTGATGATATGGAACGTCTCCTTCGACTGGTCCCTGCCTGACGCGAAGGCGTACTGCCCGTCAAGGAACAAGTCATACCCGCCCGCGTCGTTCAGAACGCCGAGTTGGCGCGGGTTGGCCGGGTTCGAGATGTCGATGGTCACGAAGCGTATAGGGTACGGCTCGGTCCCGCTCCGCAAGGTTACACAGACCAGGTGGTTCCGTGCGGCCGCTGAGAGAGGTTGGTCCGAAGGAAAACTGCCCACCCGATGCGGGTTGCCCGGGTCAGTGATATCAATCAGGTACAGCCCGCGCCGGGCATGGCCCAGCACGACCGTGCTGTCTGTTGCCGCGAGGAAATACCCGCTGTCCGGGCAGGCACCGAACTGGTACATGCTCTGCGGGTCCGCCACGCTGAACACCTTGAAGGTGTCGAGCAGGATGAAGTACAGCAGCGTGTCATGGACCGCGAAGTCACCGATACCATAGGGCAGGCTGCCGAGTTGAACCGGGCTGGTCGCGTCGGTCACGTCCCACGTCTCGAAGGTCCGGCCGCTGCTGACATACAGGCGCGAACCGACGAGTTGTGACTGGCCGGTCATTGAGTTGAACTGTATCTCCGAGAGCACGCGCGGCTCGTCCGGGTCCGCAAAGCTCAACAGCGCCACCTCACTGCCCAGCGTGAGCACGACCAGTGTATCGCGGCCGGTGACTTCTACGGACGGTCCCCTGCCCCACTTGCCGACAAGGGTCAGACCTGAGTCCTGCATCGAACTCGCCGTGTACCCCGGCAACTCGATGCCGCGCTCCCTGAGCCACATCTCCCGGAACTTCGGCGACACCTGCCGCAACGAGTCTTCAACCACCCGCCAGTCGTCCAGCCTGCCTGCCCGCGCGTCGTACGCAGGCGGGCCACCTGCCACAGCAGTCGTGACTACCGAGACAGCCGCAAGCACCAACGTCAGTGCCACCAGCCGCCATTTGCTCATATCTGAATCTTACGCTCCTGCACTCCGGCAGTCAACGGCCGAAACGATCGCAGCCAGCCCGACGAGCAACAGAATGACAGTGTTTTTCAGCAGAGCCTCCTACGACATGGTATCGGCGGCAGCGCCGCCGTCAATGAGCACGCCGAGAGGCTGTGCCGGGCCGGAGCCCCGGACAGCGGGCGCACCCACACGGTATCGGTCCGGACCGTCGCGACTGTGGCGAACAGGAATACGGTCAGGCTTGCGAGGCTGCGGGTGCGGGAACCAGGCGTTGTCGTCTCGCTGCACCATATGTCCTCGGTGCAGTTCGTGAGCCAGCGGCGGCCCGCATCCGCTTGACCATCCAGATGCCCGGTCATATAATCGCGTGCGTTGCACCCTGTACGAACTCAGACATCCCGGACGACAAGTATGCCTTTGCTCGTGAACTGCCGCAACCGGGCAGCCGCGCTGTTGGTTGCCTGCGCGGTACTGGCCGTCGCGATGCCGGCCCTGGCCCAGGACAGCGTCCCGACACAGGACAGCATCCCGGCCGATGAGATCTGGATTCGCCTGGTCGCCACCAGCGGCAGCAAACGACTGAGCCTGGTCCTCGCTCCGTTCGACACCATCGGCGAACTCCACCCGGATTTGACCACCAACCTCGAAGGCATCCGCACGGTGCTCGAAGCCGACCTGCGGTTCTCCCTGCACTTCATCCTCCAGGAACCGGATTCGGGCGTCACGTTCGACTACGAGACCGACCCGGCCCAGATCGACCTTGAGCAATGGGCTTCCACCGGCGCGGAGATACTGCTCTGCGCCGACATGAAAGCCAAGCCTTCCGGCCCGGTGCTGGAAGTCC
>CBDUZK010000283.1:0-2775 GCA_965371675.1 uncultured bacterium
GTCAAACACATACGGCTCGTGCGGAAGCAGGAAGTGCGCGAAGACGAAAACAGGACTTTCGGCTTCGGGCATCTCAGCCAGCTCGTCGAACTTGTAGAGGGCTCTCCTCCACTGCTCCCTGTGTGAATCGAAACCGAGCGCTGCAGTGACGGGATAAACCATGGTGGTCCGGAACAGGATTGTGGCAAACTCAGAGAGCATGAGCCTGTTGACGTTCTCGTCGGCATATCTGTTGTGACTCGTTGAACCCCACCACGTACCGAAGTGGACGAACCTGTATCCACACGACTTCAAGAAACGCCAGACTCTGTAGTCTTGCGTTCTGGCGTAGAGCATGCGTCGATACGACTCACTGCCTGCTTTCTCAACAGCATCGTTGACATACTCCATGTTGAGCGAAGACGCAAGCGACATGTCAGTTCTCGCGTAGTTGCACCGGCTCTCGGTCGCAACGTAGAACCCCTTGCTGGTCAGGTAGTTAAGGAACTCACTGTTGTCGAAGCCGTAGACATCCCGCAGAGTGCTCAGACTTGGATATCGGTCCATGATGATGTAGTAGATATCGGGCAGGGAATCGCCGCACGCCGTCTCTGCGGAACTGAGCTCTTCGATCTCGGAACGCCCCGCAGCGCTCATGTCGCTGCTCGCACGGAACTCATAGACGCCGATTCTCACAAGCAGGATCGCGACAAGGATAATACTGACCAGGTTCAGAACCACCGTCAGCTTGTCAAGACGCTTGGGTGTTCTGCGGGTCAGGATGCCGACAACGACAGTGGCCGCACTCCAGACTAACAGGAGCCCTGCACCCACAAGGATGTACCTTGCAGGCCAGATGCCTTTGAAGAACAGGTAGACATGACCATACGAGAAAAACAGCACCAGGAACACGGAAGCAACCACGCCCGCCTTCCGGTAGTTGCCGGTCAGCATCCTTGACAGCAACAACACGAGGCCGGCAAGCGCGAGAGAAACGCCAAGTGGCATGAACGTCTCTGAAAGAGAAGCCTGTTCGATGTTGTGGGAATACAGCGACAGAACCGGGAATGCCGCGAACAGGAACGGGTGCAGAACGATGGTCCTCTTCATGGCCACCCGCCGCTCAATGCCCACCCGCACTCCCGGGCGGATTGAACCGGTACAACACCCGGGCAATACGTCGCGCGGCCTTGCCATCGCCGAACGGATTGACGGCACGGGCCATGCGCGCGTAGGCGCGTTGGGACCGGAGCAGCCGCTCAGTGGTTGTGATGATACGCTCGACGTCGGTGCCAACCAGGCGGGCCGTCCCGGCCTCTACCGCTTCCGGCCGTTCGGTCTTGTCGCGGAGCACCAGCACCGGCTTGCCGATTGCCGGGGCTTCTTCCTGGATGCCGCCCGAATCGGTCAGGATCAGGTGAGCGCGTTCCATCAGGTGGGCAAAAGGCAGGTACTCAAGTGGACGGATCAGGTGGATACGCTTCAGCCCACCGAGGATGGCCTTCACCGGCTTCTGGACGTTCGGGTTCAGGTGAACCGGGTAGATAATCTCGATATCCTCATTACGCTCTACCAGTCGCG
Organism: uncultured bacterium; assembly: GCA_965371675.1. Taxonomy (GTDB): domain Bacteria; phylum Hydrothermota; class Tepidihabitantia; order Tepidihabitantales; family Tepidihabitantaceae; genus DSBX01. The sequence goes on from CBDUZK010000283.1 coordinate 1,561, forward strand.
CAAGCGCGCTGCAGATACGCTGGAACCCCGGGCCGAAGCTCTCCCGACGATGAGCAGTCACCAACACGACCCGGTGTTCTTCCGGGATCCGGTCGAGCACCGGGACCCGCCAGGCCTTGTCACTGCTGAGCGTCATTAGCAACGCATCTATGACGGTATTGCCGGTCACATGGATGCGCCGGGCTGGCGTGTTTTCCTTCAAGAGATTGTCGCGAGCCCAGGGGGTCGGCGCGAAATGGATATCAGCCAGCACCCCGGCGAGACGCCGGTTCATCTCCTCCGGGTAGGGCGAGTACTTGTCCGCGGTCCTCAATCCGGCCTCCACGTGAGCGACAGCTGTACGGTGGTAGTACGCCGCAAGCGCCGAAACGAACGCGCTGGTCGTATCGCCCTGCACAACCACGACGTCCGGCCGGCAGTCCGCCAGGACCTTCTCCAACCCGCGGAGCGCACGCACCGTGACGTCACCCAGGGTCTGGCCGGGCTTCATGATGTTCAGGTCATAGTCCGGTTCGATGTCGAACACATCCAGCACCTGGTCCAGCATGCCGCGGTGCTGAGCAGTAATCAGGATGCGCTGCTCGAACTGGTCCGGATGCCGGTTCAGTTCTTTGATGACCGGTGCCAGTTTGATCGCCTCCGGGCGCGTGCCGAACGAAATCAGGACTCGCTTGCGCATGACCTAGTGTGCCTCCGCCCAGTTTGCCCCGATCCCGATATCAACGACCAGCGGGACCGACAACTCCCAGGCCTGTTTCATTTCCTCCCGGATGATATCCCTGACCTCATCGGCCCGGTCAGCACTGACATCAAGCAACAATTCATCGTGTACCTGAATGACCATACCGAGGATAATCTTGCCTTTTCTTAACCGCTTGTCCAGCCCTACCATCGCCCGTTTCATGATGTCCGCGGCCGAGCCCTGAATCGGGGCGTTGATTGCCGCCCGCCTGGCCGCCTCGGCGACGTTCCGGTTGCGACTGGTAATCCCCGGCACCGGTCGAACCCGTCCGGCGACGGTTCGCACGCACCCGGATTCCTCTGCCTCTTTGACAATCCGGTCACGCCACTCGGCCACGCCCGCGAAGTTCACCATGTAGTCATCAAGGAACGCGCGTGCCCGGTCAAGTGATATCCCCCTCCGCGACGACAGCCCGAAATCACCAATGCCGTAAATCAGGCCGTAGTTGACGACCTTCGCCATCCGTCGCTGCT
>CBDUZK010000284.1:0-2755 GCA_965371675.1 uncultured bacterium
CAACAGGTACGGGAGCAGCATCACGGTCATCCGTGACAGTGTTGTGCCGGGGGTGACCGGTAATCCGGGGCCACCGGGGCCGAAACTCGTTCAACCCACAATCGTCAACCGGGGCCGGCCGCTGGTGTGGCGAGAACCGGCTGCTTTGCTGGACGTCTCCGGCCGGAAGCTGATGGACCTGGTGCCGGGTGAGCGCCGGGTTCTGAACCTGCCGACCGGGCTGTACTTCGTCTGTCCGCGACAAGGCGGCCGAACAACCAGGTTGGTCCTGATTGACTGATGCCCGTTGAGAACCAGAACCCGGAGGTGCCAATGACGTGCGACTGATACCGACCTCGAACATGACAGTGGGGTGAAGTGAAGTAGAGACTCCCCCGTTGGGGTGAGCGGGGGGTCGGGCCGAACAGGAAAACGAAGGAGTTATCTGATGAGAAACAGAACCTTGGGAGCAACGTTGATTCTGCTCCTACTGGGCAGCATGTCCCTTGTCGCTGACCCGATTTATGACTGGCATTGGAAGTGGCCCACACCAGTTATCCGCGACAACAACGATTACAAGCTGACCGGCAACTGCGGGGCCAAGGCCGTGGACATGCGCGAGCGCGACGAGGACGACATTCCTGTCGTGGCCGTTGCGTTCGAAGACGCCAACACCAATGTCATAAAGGTCTGACCTTCGAGTGGAACGACGGCCTGACACCTCCCCGTTGGGACCCGAGGGCTGCGGCGACTCCTCGGCCCAATGACGCCGGGGCGGATGCAGCCGTCGCTATCGCCTCATGGTACGGTGGGGACCCGGGACCCGAGGAGCGGGACCGGGTGCATTGCGCCTACGTCTTGGACTCCGAGGACGAAGTGGCATATGCTGATACTTTCTGGATTGATGCCGCAGGAACCTCCAACTGGACGCACCAGGAGGAGTTCGGGGACGACGTGCGATTCGTATCCATGGATGCGTGGCGCGACGGAGACGATACGCTCATCTATGTTGCCTTCATCGGGGACCCTGCCGGGGCGCCTGTGGAGGGAGTGTATGTCACTCATTCGACCGACTACGGTAGAAACTGGTCTGATCTCTCGCTGGTTGCCGAGCATGACAACGCCTACAACGTCAGCATCGCGTCTCAGCGCAAAGAGTTCAACGGCGCGTACAATGTATATGTTGTCTTCCACGGACGGGACGGGATCGCAGATCTGGATACGGTCTACTTCTACGCATCAGACGACAAGGGCGACTCGTGGGACGAAGAGAAGGATTGGTGGTGGGCCGATGCCAGAACGCCGTGCATCGCAGTTGACGACGGGGAGATCATCGTGTCCTGGATTCGGGCCAGAGGAGAGGACAGGGACAAGGTTTACTACTCGTACAACTACTCCTTTGGCGACGACTACCAGTGGGAGCCGGATGGGTCGGAAGAGCACGAGGGCGAGGCGGTTGACTTCAAGATACAAGGACCGGAATACCGCTACAACACCCCGAGCGTTGCGATTCTCCAAAAGGAATACCAAGGGGTCAACAAGAAGAACGTTCTGTTCGCCGCCGAGCTGTGCTGGGACCCCGAGTCCGATGTGGAGTCCTACTGGGTATCAACCACGCATGGTATGTTCGGAACCCAGTCGGGTATCAAGTACTGGAGTCCATTCCGCGATCACTGGTTGAGCCCGACCGAGCCGGACGGAGGGGGCATCTGTGACGTCAACGCCAATCCGTCCATAGCCTCCTATGGCGACTGGGACGACCGACCCTCGCAGGCGGTGTGTGTCTGGGCGGACCATGACTGGACAACCACGAGCCCTGACATCTATGCGAGCTTCTCCGGCTGGGACCAGTACCACAGGGTGCTTCCGCCGATAGCATCCGACGGGGCCGGCTCCCGGCTGAGACCGAGTCCTGACGGCGGTGTCGTCTACTGTTCCCGCGAAGGAGCCAATATCCACGCCGGGCCGGTTATGCCCGACGGCTTCCTGGTGCCGACCCTGGCCGGAGCTGGAGAACTCTCCGCGCTGGCCGTGGACCCGGACAATGAGATGTGGGTAGCATACACGAAGAATGACACCCTCTGGTGCCAGATATACGCTGACACGATTGCGACTGCCATCTACGAGGGTACGTCCGCAACGCCGCCCGGGCAGCCGTCCATCACGATGTACCCGATCAAGGATAACGGGGACCATGTGGCGGCGCTGACGTTTGCCGTGTATGACTCGGCCGGCGGCGGCAGTCGCATTATGTTCGGCAAGGTAAAGGAAGGCAGCGTCCTGCTGGATACGGTCGTGAACAACACTACCACCCTGACCGAAAGCCTGCCGAGCATCAACGTCGATTCGGACAGCACCTTCTACGTGGTGTGGCAGCACGGCGATGCGGTTGTCGAGAAGGACATGGATTTCCACCCGGGCTGCTGGACCGCACACGGGGATACGTGGAGCGCTACCGCGGTCCTCAGCGCGGACGGTAGCCATCCATCTTCCAGTGCGGAGGGAAACATCCTGCATGCGGTCTGGGGTGAGGAGAACACCAGCGGCCCGACCGCAATCCGCACCATCAAAAGCAAGAGCAACGATTTCACCGATAGTCTGTGGTCCGGGTGGCAGGACGACGGAACGGCCAGTGAAAGCGATACGCTCGTCAAGACCAACCCGGTGTACGCAGGGGCAGGTGTTACGGTCTGGCAGGAAGAGGTATCCAGCAAGTGGCGTATCATGGGCGAGGTCCGGGGCGACACGGTCTCGCTGGTATCGACCGACTCCGGTT
>CBDUZK010000285.1:0-2747 GCA_965371675.1 uncultured bacterium
GGTATGCGGTCGAGTTGACGGCCAAAGGAAGGGACTGACGAGACGATGATATCTTCGATCCTGCTGGTCGCCGTATTCATCAGCATCCTGATAACCATCCACGAATTCGGGCACCTGATTGTCGCCAAGATGGCACACATCCCGGTCGAGGTGTTCTCAATCGGGTTCGGCCCCACCATCCTCAAGCGGAAGATTCGCGAAACCGAATACCGGCTCTCACTCGTCCCGCTCGGGGGCTACATCCGCATGGCCGGCGATGAAGACGACACGGCCGGCGGTTTCAACGACAAGTCATTCGGCGTCAAAGCCGCGGTAATCGCGGCCGGACCGGTCTCCAACCTCATCCTCGGATTCGTGCTGATGACCGTGATGTTCGCCGTGTTCGGCGTCCGGTACGTCGCACCGGTCGTCGACCCGGCCCCGGATTCACCGGCAGCGCTGGCCGGGCTCCTGCCCGAGGACCTCGTGCTGACCGCGGGTGGTGATACCATCCCGGACTACTCGACGTTCGAGCAGGTAGCCGAACGGAATGCCGGTTCGACGATACCCGTGGTCGTATCCCGGAAGGGCCACCGGGTCGAACTGCAGATTCCAATCCCGGCCGACACCTGGTTCACCAGCCCGCGCATCCGCCCGATTGCCGGCGGCGTCAAGGCGGATGGTCCGGCGGAACAGACCGGCATCGAGCCGGGAAACAGTATCCTGACTATCGGCCAGGACACGCTCCATGCGTGGAGCGACCTGGTCCGGGTGGTTCGGGACAAACCCGGCGCGACTCTTCCGATCACGTGGGTCCGGGATGACTCGGTCCACCAGGGCTCGATTACGCTCGCCACGACCGAGGACCCGACGACCGGCCTCGCGGTCGGCCAGATCGGCATCTGGGTCCAAATGCCGCCGCGCGATATTGAACCCTGGATACCGCCGATTGTCGGGCAGGTACGGGCCGGCGGACCGGCGGCCGGAATCGGCATCCAGACCGGGGACCTGATTGTCGCAGTGGACGGTGAACCGGTCAGACGCTGGGACGAGGTCACGGCAGCCATCGGCATGCAACCGGGTGAAAGGACGCAGGTCTCATGGCAACGCGCCGGTGAGACCCTCGTCGATTCGGTGACTCCCGCGCTGGAGAAAGACCAGCTCACCGGTGACAAGCGGGGTGTACTCGGCGTCTGGGTCAGGCTTGAAAAGCACACCCTGTCCATCCCCGCGGCCGTCTGGGAAGGCATGAAGCGCACCGGCTACATCGTTGTGCAGACCTTCGTTATTATCTACAAGGTCATCGCGCGCAAGATACCGGCCCGTGCAATCGGCGGCCCGGTATTCGTCGCCAAGATCGCCTACGAAGGGGCCAGTTGGGGTGCCGAGTACTTCATCGCGCTCTGGGCACTGCTGTCGATCAACCTGTTCGTGGTCAACCTGCTGCCGGTGCCGGTGCTCGACGGCGGACGCATCATGTTGTTCGTGATCGAGAAGGTCCGACGCCGGCGCCTCAGCGAACGCGAGATGAGCTGGGCCATGAACATCGGCTGGGGCATCATCGGGCTCATCTTCGTCCTGGTGCTGTTCAACGACGTACTGCGCCTGATCGGCAAGTGAGAATCGTAGCGCTGGCGCTGGCCGGCGAAGCCCAGCGCTACGTCAAAAGCTACCCCCCGCGTGGTGCCCGGCTGTTCCTGACGCCGAACCTGGAAATCAGCCGGCTCGCCCAGCGCACCGTAAACGACGACGTCCTCACCTACCTGGACGAACGCGTCAGTCCGCTCGAATGGAACGGCAACGCGGACCTGCACGTGGTCCACGTCGGGTTCGGACAGGAAGAAAGCGCTCGCGAGACAGCGCTCCGCTTGACCCGGACCGACAGACCGTGGCTGATGTTCGGACCTGCCGTCACCGGCTGGGCCGATTGCCCGCCGGAATGGGCCGGGTGCCGGGTCATCGGCGACATCATGAATGCCTGGACCGAAGTGCACGCCGACGCAACGACCGGCAGGCTGAAACCGGTCTACCGGGCCGACCGCACACCCCGTTACCACCCGCCGCGTCATCCGTTCGGCCACCATCCTGAGATGAACAGCGTCTCGCAATCCACCCGGTTCATCGTCGGCTGCTCGTGCCCGACAGTATCCGCGCCCTTCTGCCGTGACCACCTGTACTACGGCAGAACCCGCTACGCGCGCACCCATGAGGAAATCGTGGGCGAGGTCGTGTCAATGCCACGGAAGCACATCCGCCTGCTTGACGAAGACATCGCCTCGGAACCCGACTACTACCATGACGCATTCCGCCACATCTGGAACTACCGACGGCACTGGACCGTCACCGCCGGCCCGGACCTGTTCCACCACCCGCGTCTGATCCGGCTCCTGGCCAAGGCCGGCACCCGCATTGTCTTCCTCAACGAGGGCTTCCTCGATGACCGGATTGACCGGGCAACGCGTGACCCGGGACTCGTACGCAAGCTGTACCGATGCGTCAAGACCCTGCATGCCCGGCGCATGCTGGTCGGTGCCCGAATCCTGTTCCGGCTCCATCCGGACCGGCAGGTCGACTACGAGGCCATCGCCAGGGTTCTGCATCGTATCGACCTGGATTTCGTCGAGACGCGGTTCATCCGTCCAGCCGATGGCGGGGGCTGGCGGCTTGAACCGGTCTCCTATCGGCCTACGGTCGGACCGACCGAGCCCGCCTGGGTCAAGAGCCGTTTCTGCACAATGGGGCGGGTTCTGAATCGCCTGGCGCGGCGG
>CBDUZK010000286.1:0-2743 GCA_965371675.1 uncultured bacterium
GAGAGTTGAGACACTCTGCGCACGGCGGAGCGTGCGCCGGTATACCGGTGAAGCGGTGGCGAGCGGCGACATCAAGGCCCTGCTTGAGGCGGGGATGGCCGCGCCGAGTGGGAGAGACCTGCAGTCGTGGCGATTCGTCGTGGTGAAGGTGCGGGAGCAGCTCGACCGGCTGGCCGAAGTTCACCCGTACGGCAAGATGCTGAAGCAGGCCGGTGCGTGCATCGCGGTGTGTGGGGACTTGAGCGTGAGTCCGGACTTCTGGGTACAGGATTGCGCGGCCGCGACCGAGAACATCCTGGTCGCGGCGTCGATGCTGGGCCTGGGCGCGGTCTGGCTCGGGGTGCACCCGCGCGCGGACCGCGAGGATGCGCTCAAGGAGTTCCTCGGCATCCCGGAGGACGTCGGGATACTGTGCCTGGTCGCAATCGGGGTCCCCGCGGAGCATCCCGAACCTCGCACGCAGTACGACGAAGGGAAGGTTCACCGGGAAGCCTGGTAACCGCGTCGTACGCCGGTTGGCGTCAGGTGGGGCGCCGGCGAAGCCCGAAGCTGCCGGAAACAGCAGGATTGCGGTTCTTTGGTCCCTCAAAGGCACAGACTAGGGTTCGGCGTGTCGGGCGGTGATGTAAGCTGTTAGTGGTCAACGGTTTGCGTGCGGATGCCACGCGGATGATGGCGCAGAACCGGCCGGCCGACAGGCAGGGGGCGATGTCGGGTAAGTCGTTGCAGAACAGGATGTTGCGTGGTCGTGGCTGGTCAGCCGGGCCGGGCCGGTAGTGGTCACGTGTGGCCCGGCAGGTTGACAATCCCGGACGTTGGGCTATAGTTCCAACTCAGGGGTCTGTGGCGTGCAGGTCGGTTCGAAGGCAGCACGCCCGGCTTCATGAGGAGATTCGCAGGCATTTCTGATATGGAACAGGATACGCTTACCGGCAAGATTCCGGCGCCCGAAGATGCGTCAGGCGGGCAGCCCGGGTCGACGCCGGTCGAAGTCTCGATTATTGTCCCGGCTTACAATGAAGTAGAGAGCGTCGAGCCGCTGCTCGAGGAGCTGGCCGCGAAGCTGGGCCCGGAGTACGAGGTCGTCATCGTCGACGACGGCTCGCATGACGGGACCTACGAGGAAGCCTGCCGGCTGAAGGAGCAGTATCCGTTCCTGACCGTGGTGCGGCACGGCCGCAACCGGGGCAAGACCGCGGCAATCCTGACCGGGGGCGCGGCATCACGCGGGGACATCCTGTCGGTGTTCGACGCGGACATGCAGTTCGACCCGGAGGACGTGATGCGCCAGGTTGACAAGGTGCGGGAGGGTTTCGACCTGTGTGCCGGCGAGAAACGCGGTCATTACGAGAAGCGGTTCGTCTCTTCGGTATACAACTGGCTTGCGCGGCGCGTGTTCGGGCTGAAGGTGCGAGACATCAATGCCCTGAAGACGTTCCGGCGCCAGGTACTGGAGGACATCCACCTGCGTCGGGACTGGCACCGGTACATCGTGCCGCTGGCTTCGGCCCAGGGGTTCCTGATTACCGAGATACCGGTGCTGCTGCGACCGCGGCAGTTCGGCACGTCCAAGTATTCCGGCTGGTTCCGGGTGCTGATCGGCCTGTTCGACCTGGTGGCGGTCGGGTTCCAGTTGTCGTTCATGCGGAAGCCGATGCTGTATTTCGGCACGCTCGGCAGTGGTTCGCTGGCCGCCGGTTTCGTTGTCGGGTTGGTGGCCGTGATCCTGCGCCTGTTCGGGCACGGATACCGGCCGCTGCTGTACCTGGTCATCCTGCTGGTGCTGGTCGGGGTGATGCTGTTTGCGGCCGGGTTGCAGGGCGAGGCGCTGGCCGGGCTCAACGACCGGCTGGAGAAGCTGGAACACCTGGTTTCGAACCGAAAGGACCGGTCCGATTCCTGATGTGAGGGCCGCCCGGACATGACCGCCCGGGCCCGCAGTTTCCTTTCGACCATGGGCCGGGGGTTGCTGTCCGTGGTCCTGCTCGGCCTGCTGCTCTACATCTTCCGCGACAAACTGCCGGCGGTGCTCGGCAAGCTGGGCCAGACCCGGGTCGGGCCGCTGGCGCTGGCGCTCGGCTGGTATGTGGCCTTCGTTATCGTGTCGTCCTGGCGCTGGAAGGTATTGCTCGGGGCACGTGGGCTGCATTTCTCGACCTGGTATCTCGCCCGGGTGTTCGTCCTGTCACTGTTCTTCTGCAAGCTGTTGCCGACCTCGATTGGCGGGGACATGTTCCGGATATCGTACACCGCGCCGAAAGGCCGGACCGCGGAGGCTTTCTCCGCCACCCTGCTCGACCGGCTGATCGGGTTCGTAAGCCTGCTGTTCCTGGCGGTGGTGGTGTCACTCGGCCTGTTCGCGTTCAGCGCGCAGGCACGAATGCTGGAACTGCCGGTCGCCGGCATCCGGTTCCAGGGGTTCGGAATCGTAGGGCTGCTGGCCGGGGGGCTCGTCCTGCTGATCCTGCTGACGCTCGTTTTCTTCAACGACACCGCGCACCGCATCGCTGCCCGGTTGTTCGGCCGGATCCGGTTCCTGAAGCTGGGCGAGCGCATCGACAAGGTGTACGACACGGTCAAGCAGTACCGGCACCAGCGCCGGGTGTTGCTGTTGAGTTTCCTGTCCGGCATCGGCGTGCAGGCGGCGCTCTCAATGAGTTGGTTCTGCGTCGCGCAGGCGCTCGGGGGTACGGTGCCGGTCGTCTACTATTTCGTGTTCATCCCGCTCCTGAACATCGTGGTC
>CBDUZK010000287.1:0-2737 GCA_965371675.1 uncultured bacterium
CAAGCCGGACTTCTCGGCACCGGGTGTGAACATCACCTCGACGCGGAACGGCGGCGGGTATCAGCAGATGTCCGGTACGTCGATGGCGACGCCGTGCGCGGCGGGCGTGTGCGCGTTGATGCTGGAAAAGAACCCGACCCTGCTGCCCGAAGAAGTCGACGAGATCATGGAGGGTTCGGTGCTGCCGCTCGGTACGCAGCCGAAGAACAACATATTTGGCACAGGCCGGATTGACGCGATGCTGTGCATCGAGAACACGCCCCCGCCGGGCCCGCAGCACGACGTGGCGGTGATGGCGGTCAACGTCGGAGACCTGGTGCGGGCGAACCGGCCTTTGCTTCCGGAGATTGTCATTCGCAACCGTGGTGACTACGTGGAGGCCGGATTCCGGGTCTACTGCGCCATTGATTCGGCCGGCGCGAGCGTGTACGCGGAGTCGCTCGCGGTGGACAGCATCAGCATCGGCGACACGCTGCGGTTCGTTTTCCCGACCTGGCACGTGGGACCGGACGGCGCGTCCTACACCGCGACGTTCTATCACGGCGTCGTGCCGGATGAGCGCCGGCGGAACGACACGCTTGCGGCGAGTACGGTGGCGTCGGAGGACCTGCTGCGCGTTGCCATCGAGATTGACGAGGGCTCGCTGGGTCGGACCAGCCCGAATGCCTGCTATGCGATTGACACGCTGTGCCGCGAGCAGGGCTGGTATTCCGCAATCGTGGACGGGTCCAACATCGACGAGTTCGGGGAGCTGGCCGGCTATGACGTGGTTGTGACCGGGGACGTTGGAATCGGTGACAACGACTTCAGTTCCTACCAGGAACAGTTGCTGCGCTGGGTGCGGGCCGGTGGCGGTTTCGTCGGTCTCGGCTGGTACGTGTTCGGGGTCCACGGCGGTCCCGGTCCCTGGTCACGGATGGACAGCGTGGGCGCGGTGAAGGCCGTGGACGACTACGGTTTCCTTTCTACGGGTCAGGTACACGTCGTCAATGGCGGGCACCCGATCACGGACGGGGTCGGTGATTTCGACGTCTACGACTACGCGGAGTACCCGCAGGCTGGTCTCTGGCCGGACGCGACGATGCTGGGCGATTACACGGACAGGCCCGGCGCACCGTCAATCGCGTACAAGGAGCCCGGGACCGGACGGTCGGTCTACCTCGGGCCGATTTACTTCGGTGACTACAGCATTCACAACAACGAAGGGTACTTCGTCGACGGCAATGCGCGCCGGCTGCTGACGCAGGCGATTCGCTGGGCGGCATCCGGTCCCGGGTTGGCAGTCACCGAGCCGGGGCTGCCGGTGCGGTTGCGGCCGAGGTTGGAGAGTGTCCGGCCGAACCCGTTGTCCGGACACACGACCATCGGCTACAGCCTGCCGGCAGGGTCCCGGGTTTCGCTGGCTGTGTACGACCTGGCCGGGAAGCGTGTTCGCACCCTGGTCGCGGGAATCGTGCCGGGTGGGGCGCGACGCGTGGCCTGGCACCGGACCGACGACCGGGGCCGGCGGGTTCCGGCGGGCGTCTACTTCTGCCGTTTTGTCGCCGGGGTGACAACCGAGACCCGCAAGCTGGTGGTTCGCTAGGGTCTGACCTTCTGACCGCCTTTGCCGATTGAGGCAGGGCCCGGGATTCCTGCGAACAGGATTCCCGGGCCCTGCAGAGCAAAGGAGGCAGATATGTGTGTTTCGTCCCTGTTGTTAGTTACTTAGACTGCCGGGCTCCCGGAAGGGTTGCGTGTCGGGTTGTCCGATTCCGCGCGTCAGTACGCGCGCAGGTATCTCTCCAGTTCCCAAGGAGTTACCTGCATGCGGGCTTCTTCACATTCCTTGCGCTTGGCCTCAAGGAAGGTGTCGCTGATGTGCGGGCCGAGCGCGCTACGGACCAGTTCGTCCTGCTCGAACTCATCCAGGGCCTCGGACAGTGACGCGGGGAGCATTTTGATGCCGAGTTCCCGGCGTCGAGCCTCGCCGAGCTGGTACAGGTTTTCCTCGACCGGTGCGGGCGGTTCGAGCTTGCGCCGGACGCCGTCCAGCCCGCACTTGAGCATGACCGCCAAAGCCAGGTAGGGGTTACAGGCCGAGTCCGGGCAGCGCAGTTCGGCGCGGACGCTTTCACCCTTCCCGGGAGCGAACCGGGGTGTGCGAATCAGGGCCGAGCGGTTGCGGCGTCCCCATGAAACGTAGACCGGTGCCTCGTACCCGGGCACGAGCCGCTTGTAGGAGTTCACGAGCGGGGAGAGGATTGCGGACATGCCCCGCGCGTGAGCCAGTTGTCCGGCGATGAACTGCCGGGCGATTACGGACAACCCGTGTTCGTCGTCCGGGTCGTAGAAGTCGTTGCGGCCGCTCTTGATTCCGAACAGGCTCTGGTTGGTGTGCATGCCCGAGCCGTTGATGCCGTAGATCGGCTTGGGCATGAAGGTCGCGAGCAGGTCGTGCCGGGCCGCAATCGTCTTGAGGGTCAGCTTGAACGTGACCGTGTTGTCCGCGGTGCGGAGTGCATCGTCGTACTTGAAGTTGATTTCGTGCTGTCCGACCGCGACCTCGTGGTGGCTGGCTTCCACCCGGATCCCGGACTCGTGGAGCGCGTTGACCATGTCCTTCCGGACCTCGTAGGCCTCGTCGGTCGAGTAGTCGAAGTACCCGGCCCGGTCGTGGGGCAGCGGTTTTACGCCGTCCATACGGAACAGGAAGAACTCGCATTCCGGGGCCGTCATGTAGCGGAATCCCATCTGT
>CBDUZK010000288.1:0-2722 GCA_965371675.1 uncultured bacterium
CGGTAGACCACGGTCAGGCTGTCCTCGAACCCGTCGCCGTCCGGGCTGAATCCGGGCGTGGCGAGGCTGAGGTGACGGGCGGCGCCGGCCGGGTCGATGGTCAGCCGGAGCCGGTTGTCGGCAGTGTCCGGGTCTTCCGGGCATGTGAGCCTGGCCCACAGGTCGGTGCGGACGTGCGGGCAGGTGAAGCGGGCACGGAGCACGGTGTCGCTGCGTGCAGGCAGGGACCAGCCCGTGAAGCAACGCGTGTACTCGCCGGGATTGAGTTTCTCGTTGCCGTCCGTATCCAGGAACAGGTTCAGGCTCCAGTCGGCGACCGGCACGAACGCGGCGTTCGCCAGCCGGATGCTGCAGGAGAAGGCTTCGCCCGGGGTGAGCGCGGCCGGGTCGGCGAGCGTGAGTCCGGACAGGCCCAGGTCCGGCGCGGTGCCGGCCGCATTGGCGCGGCCGGGGGTGCAGCCGGCTGAGTCCGGGCAGGTGGCCCAGTTGTCAATCGTGTCGGGCCGAAGGATGGCGATACGCTCCCAGGAGATGCCGTCGCCCGGGTTGCAGGGGATTGAATCGGTCGGATCGAACGGGGTGCCCCAGGTGGCGGTGTCGCCGTACGGGGAGGTGAAGATGAGCGGGTCGGTGGTGGCGAGCCCGTTGCCGAGGGTGGTGTTGCCGGTCGTGAGCAGCAGCGTGTTGTCGCCGAACCGGTAGGGCTGCACGAACCCGCCGACCGGGGCCGGGTCGGTGTACTCGGAATCGACCACGACCGCGTACCCGCCGGGCCGGAGCCAGGTTTCGCTGATGATGAGCCCGGGACTGGCGGCGAGGACCGAGGAGTCTTCCCAGGCGACGAGCCGGTCGGTGCCGTCACCGTCGTCGAGCACCCAGTTGTACAGGTCGATTGCCTCGTCCCCGGAGTTGTAGAGCTCGACGAACTCGTTGCGGTCCTCGGGTTGATGGGCCCCGGTTCCGCCGGCCGGGTTGGGCATCACTTCGGTGACGATAATCGGCCCGGCGACGAGCAGCGCGGCGAGCAGGCAGGTCACGACCGGAAGATAGTCGGTGAGGCGGGGGAGTCAAATGAGGAATGAGGAGGGAGGAAGGAGGAGTGAGGAAGGAAGAGTGAGGAGTGAGGAAGGAAGAGTGAGGAATGAGGAGCGGTCAGCCGTCAGCAGCATGTTCCCCAATCTGGAATCTCCAATCTCAAATCTAGAATCCGAAATGACCGCCCCTGGGATTTCGCGCGTGCAAAGGTTGACTTCGGGCGAATCCTGATTAGTTTTACGCCGACCTGCGGGTCAAGATATCGAGAAAAAGGAGATACGAAATGGCGAAGAAGAAAGTTGCCCGCAAGCCGGCCCGCAAGGCCGCGCCGAAGGCAAAGAAGACCGTCCGGAAAGTCGTGAAGAAGACGGGAAAGACCGGCAAGGTGGCCGACCTGGCCGGCCCGGGTATCAGCACGTACCCGAAAGTCGACAAGATTCTCCCGACCGGGTATCGGGCGCTGCTCAACAACAAGGATACCCAGCGGGCGAGCTACGCGATCAAGCGCTATATCGAGGACGGGCTCGCGAAGGAACTGAACCTGCAGATGGTGCAGGTGCCGCTGATTGTCGAGAAGGAAAGCGGGATGAACGACAACCTGGACCGCGACGGGTCGCGGACCCCGGTTGACTTCCCGTGCGGCCTGGGCATCAGCCCGCGAATAAACGCGCAGGTGGTGCAGGCGGCGACCAAGTGGAAGCGGTGGGCGCTGAAGCAGTACGGGTGCAAGCCCGGTGAGGGCATCAACACCGACATGCGGGCCGTGCGCAAGGACTACTTCCTGGACCATGACCACTCATCGTACGTGGACCAGTGGGACTGGGAGAAGGTCATCACCCCGAAGCAGCGCAACCTGACCTACCTTAAACAGACGGTGCGGAAGATATGGAAGACACTCACCGGGGCCGAGGACATGGTGCGCCACATGTACCCGAAGCTGCGGGATAAGCGCTACCCGCCCCTGCCCAAGGACCTCGTCTTCATCCACGCCGAGGAGATACTGCAGCGGTACCCGGACCTGCCGCGCAAGCAGCGCGAGACCCGGATTCTGAACGACTACTCGCCGGCGGTGTTCATCATCGGCATCGGCTGGACCCTGAAGGACGGGTACCCGCACGAGATGCGGGCCGCGGACTACGACGACTGGGTCACACCGACGGTGAAGAAGAACGGCGAGCTGATGCACGGGTTGAACGGCGACATCCTGGTGTGGAACCACCTGACCAAGCGCCGGCACGAGTTGTCGTCGATGGGTATCCGGGTGACCAAGCAGACGCTGAGGCAGCAGCTCAAGCAGTCCGGTCAGCTTGACCATCTGAAGCTGCCGTATCACAAGATGATAATGAAGGACGAGATACCGTTGGCGATCGGCGGTGGTATCGGCCAGGGCCGGGTGCAGATGCTGTTCCTGCGCAAGGCGCACTTCGGCGAGGTGACCGTTACCATCTGGCCGAAGCAGTTGCACAAGGTCTGCGAGAAGCACAATATCCACGTGCTGAAATAGGCCGATTGCAGTTTGTGTCCGGGGCCGCCCGCGAGTCGGGCGGCCCTTTTCTTGAGGGCAAAGAGAGAGGAATGAAGAACGAGGAAAGAGGAGTGAGGAAAGAGGAAGTGAACCACGGATGGACACAGATGAGGGAGGAGTCAAATGGCGAAATGGGGAATGACGGAGCGAAATCCGGGACTG
>CBDUZK010000289.1:0-2717 GCA_965371675.1 uncultured bacterium
ACCGGCCGGAGGCGGGTCGGGATGTGCTGCGGAAAGACTCCGAAGACTTGACTGATTCCCCCAGGTCGCTATGCTGGTTGCGGAGGATACTGATGTCTATTCACCGCACCCGCAGCTTCGCAGTCTTGGCCGTACTGCTTCTGTTCGTCGCAGGCGCGACGGGCCAGACCGATACCGTGTGGGTGCGTCGGCTGTCCGGCACCGGCAACGGCGATGACCGGGTGGTCGCATTGGCTCCCGGACCGAGCGGCGATGTCTACGCCGTGGTCCAGAACCTGCCCGACGGTACCAGTTCGACCATCATCACCGCTAGGTATGCGTCCGATGGGACGCTACTCTGGAGCCGGCGGTTCGGGGTCGGGAGGCACATCGTTCCAGTGGATATCGCGGTCGATGCTGACGGGAACGCCCTGGTGGTCGGCACTTCCGAAATCCCGCTGCCGGACAGCATCGTGACCATCAAGTACAGCTCCTCCGGCGATTCCTGCTGGGTCCGATACTACAACACCGAAGGCAACAACGACATGGCGGCCGGTGTCCTGGTGGATGGCGCGGGCAACGTCTACGTGGCCGGGACGAGCGAGACCGACAACGACTATGAGAACATGCTGCTGGTCAAGTACTCAAGCTCGGGCGAAGAGCAGTGGGCTCGGCTGTACGACTACCAGCACGAGGAGGATTTCGGCCTGGCCCTGGTGATGGACCGGCAGGGGTACATCTACGAGGCCGGGGCGGTGATGAACTGGCACGGGGGAGGACACTTCGATCTGTCGGTGCTCAAGTACTCACCGGATGGTGTGCTGCAATGGGCGCGGGCCTTTTCCGGGCCGGGCATGAACGAAGACAGCGCGGTGGCGCTGGCGGTGGACCCGCAGAACAACCTGGTGGTGGCGGGTTACTCACACCCGAACTTCGATAGCAGTGGTTTCCTGGTCGTGAAGTACAGCCCGTCCGGCGACACACTCTGGTCTCGCTGTGTCATCGGCGACAGGGACGATAATGGTGCGGTCGGAATCGGGACCGACAGTCTCGGCAATGTGGTATTCGCGGGCAACCTCGACCGAGCGTACCTGATCGTGAAATACTCGCCCTCCGGTTCCGAACTCTGGCAGCAGACCTACAACGGCCCAGGCTACCATGACAGCCTTGTCGCCTTCGTGGTCGAACCCGGGGGCGATGTCTGCGTCACCGGTTGGTCCGAACAGCGCGGGGGTAACGACGACGCGGTGACGGCGATGTACTCATCCGCCGGCGACTCACTGTGGGCGCAGCGCTGCGATAGGCTGATTAGCGGCGGGCTCGCGCTGGCGCAGGCCGGAGACCGCTATTGCGTCGGCGGGACGTACGGACGGGAATACCACTACGACGCGAGTCTCGTCAGCTACGACCGGGCCGGGAACGAGTGCTGGTTCCGGGGCCTGGGAGGACCCGGGCCGAGCGCGGACCTGGCGACCGACGTGGTGTTCGATCCCGCGGGCAATGTGGTTGTGGCCGGGTACCTGGACGTGACCGGTGAAGGGCGGGACCTGGCGGTGGCCAAGTATTCCCCGGCCGGGGAACTCCTCTGGTTGCGGACCTACGGCAACGTCCGGGCGCGGAACGACGTGGCGACGGCCGTCGCGGCGGACCGGTGGAACAACGTGTACGTGACCGGGCACAGCGAAGGCGAGAGCACGGGTCGGGACTACGTGACCCTGAAGTACGACCCGGACGGCAACCAGCTCTGGGTGATGCGCTACGATGGGCCGGCCCATCGTAACGACACGACGACCGGGCTGGCGGTGGACCGGTCCGGCAATGTGGTTGTGACCGGCCAGAGCCGTGGTGTTGGAACGGACCTGGACTACGCCACGGTCAGGTACACCTCCTCCGGCCACGAACTGTGGGTCAGGCGGCACAACGGGTCGGCCGACTCGGCTGACTGGGCGCTGGACGTAGTGGTAGATTCCGCCGGTGCCGCGTACGTAACCGGCAAGACACACGAGTCCGGTCGCAGGTATCCGGCCACCACCATCAAGTACGACTTCGCGGGCTCGGTCCTGTGGGCACTGGAGTGTGAGGACCCGGACCCGGGCTGGACCGACTTCTGGGCTTCAAGTGTAGTCCTGGGTCCGACCGGCGACGTCTATCTGGCCGGGTCAGGACGCAGGGCGCTCCTGGCCGCAAGGCTCAGCCCGGAAGGCGAAACCCTGTGGGTCCGCAGGGTCGGCCTCTCTGAGCACTGCGCAGTGCATGCGGCGGTGGTGGATGACGAAGGCAGGCTGTGCGCCACCGGGTATCTGGCAGATGGCGACTGGGATGACTACCTGACAACCGCCTTCCGTCCGTCCGGAGAGTTGCTCTGGCAACGGACCTACGAGGGCAATTCCCTGCGGAGTGACGTCGCCTACGATATCGCGGCAGGTTCCGCGGGCAGGGTCTACGTGACCGGACACGCACAGAACGACTGGCCTTTCGACGCGACCACCATCTGCTACGATTCCCTGGGCAACGTGGTCTGGACGGATTCCTACGGGATCGGGAATACGCTGTATGAGAAAGGCATGGCGCTCGCGGTTGGTCCCAATGGCCGGGTAGCAGTCGTCGGGAGTGGCGGTGGGTTCTCCGATTACGATTTGCTCACGGTCATCTACGAGCCGCGCATCGGCATTGCGGAAGCGCCGGAGCGGGCAAAGCCGGCTCGCCCTGCCGCGACGCTGACCCGGGGTAGATTGAGG
>CBDUZK010000290.1:0-2708 GCA_965371675.1 uncultured bacterium
GGCATCAATACTTTCATCTTCTCGCACTCGGGCGGGTCCGAAGGTATCGGCTTCGCGCGCCCGATCGACGATGTCCGGCGCTTCGTCGGTGAGATCAAGGGGACGGCCGACGCGAAGTACACGCGGTACAAGACCGCGCTCGGCGCCTATGTCACTGACATCAACTCAAGGCTGCGCTCCCGATTCGGTCTCGCTCACAACCAAGGCGTCGTGGTGGTTGAGGTCGAACCGGACGGGATTGCCGCCAGCATCGGCATGAAACCAGGCGACGTGGTCCTGATGGCGCAGGGCAAAGTCGTGCGAACGGCCGCCGGCTTCGCCCGGCGGTTCGAACGGCTCGGCCCGACCGTCAACGTCGTCATCGACCGGGAGGGTGAACCTTTCCGGCTATACTATAAGCTGAAATGAAATGATCAAACGCTACACACTCCCGGAAATGGCCGCGCTCTGGAACGAGGAGTCCAAGTTCATGTCCTGGCTCCTGGTCGAGAAAGCGGTCGCCCGCGCCCAGGCCGAGATGGGTATCATCCCGAAGAGCGCAGCCCGTGCCATCGGCCGCGCGAGCTTCAAGCTACGCGAGATCGAACGGTTCGAGCAACAGACCCACCACGATGTCATCGCCTTCACCCGCAGCGTGGCGAAGAGCGTCGGCCCGGCGGGCAAGTACGTCCACTACGGCCTCACCTCCTACGACATCGTCGACACCGCCCTGTCCCTGCGCTGCATATCCGCCCTCGAGATAATCGAGGCCGCGCTCGGCAAACTGCGGCTCGACTGCGCCCGGCTCGCGCTGGAATACAAGCACACCCCGATGATCGGCCGCACCCACGGGGTCCACGCCGAGCCGATCACGTTCGGGCTCAAGGCCCTGTCCTGGTACGAGGAAACCAACCGCAATCTCGACCGGCTGCGGTCCACCATCGCCGAGATGCACCACGGCAAGATATCGGGCGCGGTCGGTTCGTACACACAACTCGGTCCGCGACTCGAAGCCCGGGTCCTGCGGGTGCTCGGACTCAAGCCCGAGCCGGTATCGACCCAGGTCATCCCGCGCGACCGTCACGCCTACATGCTGTCCGTGCTCGCGCTGATTGCGACCGGGCTCGAACGGATTGCGCTTGAAGTGCGCAACCTCCAGCGGACCGAGATCAGCGAACTGGCCGAGCCGTTCGGCGCGAAGCAGCGCGGGTCGTCCGCCATGCCGCACAAAAAGAACCCGATTGTGTGCGAACGCATCTCTAGCCTGGCGCGGATCGTCCGGTCCTACGTCGAAGTCGGCATGGAGAACATCCCACTCTGGCACGAGCGTGACCTGTCCAATTCCGCGGCCGAGCGCATCATCATCCCCGGCTCCACCATCCTCGTCCACTACATGACGCGCAAGCTGGCCGCGGTCTTGTCCGGCCTGGTCGTCGACCCGGACCGGATGAAAGAGAACCTGGCCGCGTCAGGTGGCGTCTTCTTCTCCCAGGCCCTGCTGCTTGCCCTGGTCAAGGCCGGCCTGAGCCGTGACGACGGCTACCGGCTGGTCCAGAGCCTCGCGTTCCGGGCCCGGGAAACGGAAACGCCGTTCCCCGAACTGGCAAAGCAGGACCCGACCGTACGGCAGCAACTCGACGGCCGCACCCTCGGCCGCGTGTTCAGCCTCAACCGGCTCATCCGCCACGTCGACACGGTCTACCGGCGTGTCGGCCTGGTCCTGAAGAAGAAGTGATCGACTTCGGCTTCACCGACGAACAGGAACTGGTCCGCCGGTTGGCGCGCGACTTCGCGGCTCGCGAAATCGCCCCGACAATCCAGGAAATGGATCGGGAAAGCAGGTTCGACCCTGCCATCCTCAAGCAGATGGCCGAACTCGGGTTGCTCGGCCTGAGCGTCCCACCGAGGTACGGAGGCACCGGCGGTGACTACATCGCGCTCGGACTCGCCTGCGAAGAACTCGAATACGTCGACACCTCGCTCCGCGTCGTCCTGTCGGTCCATATCGGGCTCAACTGCCTCACCCTCCTCACCTGGGGCACCGAAGAGCAGAAGCAGCGTTGGCTCGCGCCCCAGGCCCGCGGCGAGAACATCGCCACCATGGGCATCACCGAACCGGCCGCGGGCAGCGATGTCGTCGGAATCCAGACCCATGCCCGGAAAGACGGCAACGACTGGGTCCTGTCCGGCGAGAAGATGTGGATATCGCTCGCCGACGTCGCGGACCGGTTCATCATCCTCGCCTGGACCGACCCGGACAAGATGAAACACCGCGACCACTCCGGCCTGTCCTGCTTCGTGGTCGAACGCGGCATGGAAGGCCTGACCACCAACACCATCCACGGCAAGCTCGGGGTCCGGGCCGGCAACACCGGCTCCATCTCGATGGATGAGGTTCGCGTACCACAGGCCAACCTGCTCGGCACGGAAGGCGACGGGTTCAAGATCACGATGTTTGCCCTCGACCAGGGCCGGTACACGGTCGCGGCCGGCAGTTCCGGCCTGATCCGCGCCTGCCGCGACGCGTCGGTCGAGTACGCGCAGACCCGGACCACGTCCGGGAAACCGATTGCCGAACACCAGCTCGTCAAGGAGATGATCGCCGGCATGGCGGTGGACTACGACGCCGCACGCCTGCTCTGGCTCAAGGCCGGCTGGCTCAAGAACCACGGGCGGCCGAGCACGCGCGAAACCTCGGCCGCGAAGCTGTTCGCCTGCGCCGCGGCCGA
>CBDUZK010000291.1:0-2708 GCA_965371675.1 uncultured bacterium
GCGGCGTTGTCCGAGCAGTAGCCGGGTTCCGGGATGAGGACCCGGAACCCGTGCTGCCCGGCGAGTTCCCGCATCCGGTCACGGAGCCGGCCGTTGGCCGCGACCCCGCCGGTGATGCCGACCGTATCATGGCCGGTGTGTTTCCAGGCCTGGACGACGCGGCGCGTCACCGCGGCGAGCGCGGCTTCCTGGAATGACGCGGCGACATCGGCGCGACCGGCGTCGGGGTGGTCGCGCAGGTGGTAGAGGACCGCGGTCTTGAGCCCGGAGAAGCTGAAGTCGAACGAACCGGCATGCTCGCCCGAATCGAGCAGGGAGACCGGGAACCGGATGTTGACCTCGCCTTCCCGCGCGAGTTCTTCGAGGGCCGCGCCGCCCGGGTACCCGAGACCGAGCAGCTTCGCCACTTTGTCGAACGCCTCGCCGCAGGCGTCATCGAGGGTCGAGCCGAGCAGGCGGTATCGACACCAGTCCTCAACCACGAGCAGTTCGGTATGCCCCCCGGACAGGATTGCGGCAATGAACGGTGGTGTGATACCAGGGTGTGACAGGCGGAGCGCGAAGATGTGGCCCTCAAGGTGGTTCACACCGACGAACGGCACGTCCAGGCTCCGGGCCAAGGCCTTGGCAAACGGCAGGCCGACGAGCAGGGCGCCCATCAGGCCGGGAGCGTGCGTGACCGCGATGCAGTCGACGTCGGACCATGTGATGCCCGCGCTGTCGAGCGCGGCCCGGGTCACCGGCACAATCAGCCGGGCGTGGGCGCGCGCGGCCAGCTCGGGCACGACTCCGCCGTATTGCGAGTGGATGAACTGGGACGAAACCACGCTGGCCAGCACTTCGGAGGGACCGCGCAGCACCGCGGCCGCGGTTTCGTCACAGGACGTCTCGATGCCGAGACAGATCCGGTCCGGGTCGCGGGTCACCGGATGGTGATGTCGAACAGGGCGGGTTCGCACTTCACAAGATGGAACCCGGGCGGGAGCGTGATCTCGGCCGCGAGTCGGTGTTGGCCGGGCTTGAGCGTGGCGATTCGCACCCGGGCATGGACGTCGGCGGGCTTGAGTTCGTCGAGCCGGGAGGACGGGCCGGCAACCGCAATCTGGGCTTCGGAAGGCTCGACCGAGATGTCCGCTTCCTCCATGCTGACAACCTGCACCGGTATCCCGAGGAAGATCCGCGCCGCTTCCTGCTCGACCGACACGACGACCGCAATCGTTTCCGGCTCGGTCGAGAACCCGTCTCCTTCGGGCGGTACAATCCGCATCATGATGGTGTCCGGTTGCTTCACCCGGCCGAGGTCGAGCGACTCGGTCAGCACGACCGCGAACAGCCGCACCTCATCCTTCGGGCCGAACAGCTTCACCCGTCCGAGCGGCCGGATGCTCGCAATCGACAGACCCTTGCGCGGTGTGCCCCGGGTCGGGACCTCGACCGCGACCCGGCGGGTGCCGATTTCGTTCAGGCGCAGCTCAACCAGCTCGGGCACGATTGACCGGATGGTAAGGTCGGCCGGGATGGTAAGGTCGGCCGGGTTGAGCTTCAGTTCCTTCATGCCGGCGCGGCCCTCCGGAACGGTGAGCAGGAACCGGGGCTGGCGCAGGCGGAGGGTAAGCAGGTCACGGCCCTTGCCCTCGATGCTGACCTCCGCGACGCGGGTCTCAAACTCGGAGATTATCTTCCTCGTCTCGACCTTATCGAGCACCACCGGGACCATGAAGCTGGTGACGTAGTCGCGGTCGAGCGCGGCCACGAGCCAGATGAACAGCGCCACAATCAGCGCGGTAATCTTGATGCCGAGGTCGCCGAACACGAAGCGGAGAATACCAGTCACGACTCATCCTAACAACAGCACGAATCCAGTCAATAGCCGACGCCGAAGAACGATGTAGGAGTTTTACCACCAAGGCACAAAGAACACAAAGTCAGCCGGTCGGAGAGGAGAGGAAAAACACCAAGGACACCAAGGCCGCCAAGGACACCAAGGGAGGTATCAACCACGGATAAACACAGATGAACACGGGTCGGAGAGGAATGAAGATAGAGGACTGAGGAGGGAGGAGGCGAAACCCGGGACTGTACCAGCAAGGGACTGTCCCAGTGGTTTCGCGGAAGGGCGGTCAGCCGTTAGCTGTCAGCCGCCAGCCGTCTGCGGCATGTTCCGCAATTCGGCATTCGTCATTCGGAATTCGCAATTCCCTTACGGTCTGCAATCGTGGCGGACGGTCTGGGGATTGGTGCTTGACAGCGTGGGCCGGGAGGAGTAGGGTAGTCTAGCTCAAGACAAGGAGTCTCAATGATGCGTAGCGAAGCGGAACCTCGCCTCGGTGGAGAGAACCGCGCTTCAGGTTTCGGGCCGATTCTGCTCGCGCTCTGCCTGGCGGCCGGGGCAGGGCACGGTCAATGGGTTGAGGATTCGATTGACGTCGGGGGGAGATCTGTCGGAAGTCTAGCCTACAACTCCATGGCTGATGTTGTCTACGGCAGAAGCCAATCCGGAGACCTGTTCTTCACCATCTCCTGCGACAGCAACAAGGTCATCTCGCAGTTTGGATTGAGCTGGCCTCGTTACTTGGCCTACGATTCGATCGACAACAAAGCGTATTGTACATTCATGGACGGCGGCGAGGATTCGGTACTGGTTGTGGATGGCACGACGCATCGGCGTATCAGAGCCGTGCCGTTGGATGGGGCCAACTGTGTGGTCT
>CBDUZK010000292.1:0-2703 GCA_965371675.1 uncultured bacterium
CGGTAGAAAGTGCCCACCTCCCCGGCCCACCCGTCGCCCCCCGGGTCCTATGGGCCTTCCTTTGCGGGTTTCTCTGTCCGGGTCTTTGTCGGGGTCTATGTCCCGGCCTTTGTCATCACCTCTGTTCCGACCTATGTCCCGGCCTTTGTGCGGGCCTTTGTCATCACCTCTGTTCCGACCTATGTCCCGGCCTTTGTGCGGGCCTCTGTCACCACCTCTGTCCCGACCTGTGTCCCGGCCTTTGTCCCAACCTCTGTCCGGCTTTCGGTCGAGCCCTCTGTCCCAACCTCTGTCCCATCCTGTGCGCCGTCCAATGCCCGGAGTTGAGATTGCAGATTCGTGATTTCAGGTGGCGGAATCCGGCTCTCCCGTGCCCGCAGAATCCGGATTTCACTCAGCACTCCTCCATCCTCATTCCTCATTCCTGGTTCCTCGCCCTCCCCTGCCCGTAGCCCGCTTGACTTCCTGTCTCCATGCGTCATGCTCACCGTATGAAACCGCGCGGTTTCCTGCTCCTGCTCGCCTGCATCTGCCTGCTCACGGTTGGGTCCGTCGCGCAGATAGCCTTCCAGCGTACCTACGGCGGCGACTACTTCGACTGGGGCCGCTCAATGATGCAAACCGCGGATGGCGGGTACATCGTTGCCGGCCACACTGAATCCTTCGGTGCCGGCCGCGACGACGTCTGGCTCATCAGAACCGACGCGTACGGCGACACCATCTGGACCCACACCTATGGCGACACGGTCGGCGACGTAGGCTGGTCGGTAACACAGACCGTAGACGGCGGGTACATCATCACCGGCTGGACTGAGTCCTTCGGCGCCGGCGACTTTGACGTCTACCTTATCAAGGCCGACGTATCGGGTGACACAGTATGGACCCGTACCTACGGCGGCACGGACGAAGACTGCGGCTACTCGGTGGCGCAGACCTTGGACGGCGGCTACATCATCGCCGGGCACACCTCATCCTTCGGTGCAGGCAACCGGGATGCCTGGCTCATCAAGACCGACGCATTGGGCGACACCCTCTGGACCCGGACCTTCGGCGGTACAGGCTGGGACGAAGGCTACTCGGTAGCGCAGACCACAGACAACGGCTACATCATCGCCGGCCTCACCTGGTCCTTCGGTACCGGCGAAGGGGACGCCTGGCTCATCAAGACCGACGCCTCCGGCGACACCGTCTGGACCCGTACGTACGGCGGCTGGGACAACGGCGGCGACGGCCGCTCGGTCCTGCAGACCGCAGACGGCGGCTACGTCATCGCCGGCACCATTCTGTCACGCGGCGGCGTCAGTGAGGTCTGGCTCATCAAGACCGACGCATGGGGCGACACCGTGTGGACCCGAACCCACGGCGGCCTGTACCGGGACGAAGGTTGGTCGGTAGCGCAGACCACAGACGGCGGGTACGTCATCACCGGCTACACCAGGTCCTTCGGCGCGGGCGGCGCCGACGTCTGGCTCATCAAAACCGATGCATCCGGTGACACCATGTGGACCCGAACCTACGGCGGTATCAACGAGGACTACGGTCACTCGGTCCAACAGACCGCGGATGGCGGGTACGCTATCGCCGGCCACACCGGGTCCTTCGGCGCCGGATGGCCTGACGTCTGGCTCATCAAGACCGACTCGGCCGGGAGAGTCGCAATCGCGGAACCGGAGCCGCCGGTTGCCCGCAAGCCTGCCCCGGCCACAATCGTGCGCGCGGTGCTGCACATGCCCGAGACGGAAATGACCAATGCCCAGTATCCAATGATCCTGCTCGACGTTGCGGGGAGGAAAGCAATGGACTTGAGGGCAGGCCCGAACGACGTCCGACATCTGAGTCCGGGCGTGTACTTCGTGCGTGAAGCGTCGGGCGTTGAGCGTCAGGCGTCAAGCGTCCGCAAGGTCATCCTGACGCGCTGAGCAGCTTGAGACTGCCACGGGCTTCACAGCCCTCGCAGTGACGGGTCCTTCCTGTCCTCACTCCTCCGTCCTCTCTCCTCATTATTCCTCCATCTTCATTCCTCTGCCCGCATCCGTGTCCATCTGTGTCTATCCGTGGTTGACTCCGGCTCGCTTTCCGCTTGACAAGCTGTGGAATCGGCCTTCAAATACCGTGCAGCTGCGGTTGTCTGATTGAGGCTGCGGGAGGTCAGCATGTCTATGCACAGTCGTTTGGCAGTTGTTTGCTTCGCGGCAGTTGTCCTGGCCGGGTACGCTGTGGCCCAGCCGCCGGATACGGTCTGGACCATGACTTACGGCGGGATGCCGGCGGATGAGGGTTGGTCGGTGCGGCAGACCACTGATGGCGGGTATATCGTGGCCGGGCATACGTATTCTTTCGGCGCGGGTCTGCGTGATGTCTATCTTGTGAAAGTCGATGAGTACGGGGATACGGTCTGGACCGCGGTGTACGGCGGGGCGGAGCAGGAGTATGCGTATTCGGTGCGGCAGACCGTTGATGGCGGGTACATTGTGGCCGGGAAGACGAAGTCGTCCGGGGGGCGCGGGTTTGACGTGTACGTGGTGCGGACCGATGGGGACGGGGACGTGGTCTGGACCAGGGTGTACGGGAGCTGGACCGGGGATGACGTGGCCCGGTCGGTACGGCAGACTGTTGACGGCGGCTACATCGTGGCCGGGTACACCGGGACAGTCGGCGCGGGCGGTGCCGATGCGTATCTTGTGCGGACGAATGCGAACGGGG